>NZ_QYUK01000011.1:4337500-4374006 GCF_003590945.1 Oleomonas cavernae
AAGAGTAGGTCGCCGCCAGGCCTGCAAAGCAAACAGGCTAACCTCACAATGTAACGTTCCTCCGCCTCACAAGGCACAGACCCATACCGCGGGGTGGAGCAGCCCGGTAGCTCGTCAGGCTCATAACCTGAAGGTCGTCAGTTCAAATCTGGCCCCCGCAACCAACGAAACCGCAACATCAGGCATGCCGCCGGTGCTGCGGCTTTTTTTGCGTCCCGGCCGGCCCAAGTCCGGCAATGCTGCCGACATGCGCCCCGGCAAGCGGATCTGAGAACTTCCACAACCTCCGACGATCAATTTAACACGGAGTTTCTGTTGGATTGGTCGCGCGGCTGCCTGCATCGTGACGATGTATTGCGGAGTTCATTCGTGGCCGATGCCGCTTCCACCGATCCCTGCCTCGACAAAGCCGCCGGCGCGACGCGGCCGGGCCGGCTGGTAACCATCAAGATTATAGTCCGTGCAGTTGGCAAGCTGCCGGGCCTGTGCCTGGTGGGGGTACTCGTGGGCGCCGGCCATGCCATTCATCACTGGACGGGATCGGTCGTTCTAGCGCCGCTGTTCCTCTCGCTCGTGTTTGGGCTCGCGGTGGGCATCCTGGCCGACCTGCCGCAACGGACCGCGGCGGGGGTCGCCTTTGCCCGCAGCCGGCTGCTTCGCCTGGGTGTCGTCCTGATGGGACTTCAGGTGACCTTCGGGCAGATCGCCGAAATCGGCTTCCTGGGCCTCGCCGTCATTGCCGCCATCGTCGCCGCGAGCTTCCAGTTCACCAGGCTGGCCGCGCGCTTGATCGGCGTCGACCGGCGCCTTGCCGAGCTGATCGCGGCGGGAACCTCGATCTGCGGGGCTTCGGCCATCATCGGGGTCGACACCGTAACGCGCGGCAGGGCCGGCGACGTGCCCTATGCCATCGCCTGCATCACGATCTTCGGCACGCTCTCGATGCTGGCCTTCCCGCTTCTGTCCGGCCTGCTGGGGCTCGATGCCCGCCACTATGGCCTGTGGGCGGGCAGCGCCATCCATGAAGTCGGGCAGGCCGTCGCCGCGGCCTGCCTCGATAGCGCCGAGTCTGGTTACTTCGGGGCCATCGCCAAGCTGGCGCGGGTGGCCATGCTGGCGCCGTTGATCCTGCTCCTGGCCCTGGGCGCACGGTCGAAGGGGCGCCGGGCCGACAATGCCCGCGTGCCCGTGCCGTGGTTTGTCGCCGGCTTTGTCGGGCTGGTCGGGCTGAACAGTATCGGCGCCCTGCCGCCCGCCGTCGCCGCGCTGGGGGCGGATGGATCGCGTATCCTGCTGGCCATGGCCCTGGCGGCGATCGGCCTGGAGATCGATCTGCGGGCCCTGGCGGGCATGGGCTTGCGGCCGCTGCTGCTCGGCGGGGCGTCCTGGTTGTTTATCAGCGGCTTCAGCCTGATACTGATCGTCGTGCTGCTTTGAGTGCCCGCCGATGACGTTGGAGCAGTTGAAGATTTTTGTCGCCGTTGCCGAGCGCGAGCATGTCACGCGCGCGGCCGGCGCCCTGAACCTGACGCAATCGGCGGTCAGCGCGGCCGTCGCGGCGCTGGAACAGCGCCATGGCGTGGTGTTGTTCCATCGTGTCGGCCGGCGTATCGAACTGACCGACAGCGGCCGGCTGTTTCTCGACGAGGCGCGCGCCGTCCTGGCCCGGGCGGCGACGGCGGAACTGGTCCTGTCCGAACTGGGCAGCATGGGACGCGGCACGCTCATCCTCCATGCCAGCCAAACCATTGCCAGCTACTGGCTGCCGGCGCACATCGTCGCCTTTCGGCAGGCCCATCCCCTGATCGAGGTGCGGCTGGTCGTCGGCAACACGCTGCAGGTTGCCCGCGCCGTGGTTTCCGGGGCCGCGGAGCTGGGCTTTGTCGAAGGGCTTGTCGAGGATGCGTCCCTTGCCCAGGCGGTTATCGGCCAGGACCGCCTGGTGATCGTGGTGGACGGCCGGCATCCCTGGGCAGGGGCCGGTCACGCGCTTCAACCCGCCGAACTGCTGCAATCCGCCTGGGTGATGCGGGAGCCGGGGTCGGGCACCCGCTCGGCCTTCGAGGCGGCGCTCGGCGCACTGGGGATCGCGGTCCGGCAGCTCGAGGTCGCCCTGGAACTGCCGAGCAACGAGGCGGTCAGGGCGGCGGTGGAGGCCGGCGCAGGGGCGACGGCGATCTCCGAGATGGTGGCCGAGCCGGGCCTGCGGGCGGGCACCCTCCATCGGGTGCGGTTCGACCTGCCCGATCGGCAGTTTCACGTCCTGCACCACCGCGAGCGTTACAGCAGCGATGCCGGCAGGGCCTTCATGGCAATCGCGGGCGCACGCGCGTGACGGCGCCGGCGCTTCAGGCGGCGGCCGGGCTGGGCAGGCCCAGGCGGCGCAGCAACGCCTTGGGATTCTTGATGGCGTCGGCAAGGGTGTAGCGATCGAGCACGGCAAACCAGGCCGACATCGCCTCGGCCAGGATACCTTGCAGGGCACAGACCCCGGCGATCCGGCAATTGCCGTCGCCAAAGCACTGAACCATGGCGAAATCCTCCTCCATCAGGCGCACCACCGCCCCGACGCTGATCTCCTCGGGGTTCTTGGCCAGGCGCAGGCCGCCGTTGCGCCCCCGGGTGGTTTCCACCAGGCCGATCTGGCCCAGGCGATGCACCACCTTGCGCAGGTGATGCTCGGAGATGTCGAAGGCTGCCGCTATATCGGGAATCGTCACGCTCTCGTCACGATGCAACCCCAGAAAAATGAGGCTGCGCAGGCTGAAGTCCGTGTAGATGGTCAGGCGCATCAGATCCCCGCCGAGCTTGTTGTCACGCCGGCGGGAATCGAGCGAGCCCAGACCGGTAAGTCCCTTAGCGACGCGACGACGACTTGTCCTGGTGCCGTCCTCGCGTCCCCCAATTCGCGACTTGGTGTATATACCACCCTGTTTCGAATGTGAAACACGCGATGCCGGCCCGGCGGGCGAACCTGGATCCGCCCCTTGCCTGCTTGCCAACCCTATCAGCGACTTACCCTTGCAGCAAATTCTCCCGCAACGTGGTTCCCGCATAGCTGGTACGAAAGCGCTGCCGCCGCTGCAGCTCCGGCACCACCATGTCGGCGAATTCCTCGAAGCAGCCGGGCGTGTAGGTCGCCGCCAGCATGAAGCCGTCGGCGCCGCCCTCGTCCAGGAACACCTCCATCTGGTCGGCAATGTCGGTGGCCGTGCCCACCAGGACCGGCATGCCCATGCCCTGGGCATAGATCATCGCGGCCTCGCGGATGGTTACCGGGGCGCCGTCGCGGGCATAGAGAATCGACTCGAACAGCCCCTGGATCCCCGGCACCTCGATATTCTGGACATACTCGTCGAGGTCGTAGGTCGAGAAGTCGAGGCCGAAGTGGCCGGACATCCAGGCCAGGGCCCCTTCGGCGGGGATGCAGGCCTTGATCCGCTCGTACTTCTCCTGCGCCTCGCTGCGCGTATCGGCGACCACGGTTTGCGCGCCGAAGATCAGCTTCACGCTGCCGGGCGGGCGTTCGAACTTGTCGAGGCGGTTGTTGAGGTCGTCGGTATAGTGGCGCATGCGGGTGACGGTGGGGTGGACGGCGAAGATCGCCTCGGCATGCTTGGCGGCGAAGTCGCGGCCCCGGTCGGACGAGCCGGCCTGCCACAGCACGGGCTGGCCCTGGGGCGAGGGGGCGACGAAGGAGCGGGCCTTGCAGCGGAAGAATTCGCCGACATGGTTGATCTCGCGCACCTTGGCCGGATCGGCATAGATGCCGCTGGCCTTGTCGGCGACGATGGCATCGGCATCCCAGGAATTCCACAGCTTGTAGCAGACCTCCATATACTCCTCGAGCAACTCGTAGCGCCGGGTGCGATGGGTCATCTCGACACCGTAGGCATCCCATTCGCTCTTGGAGTAGGAGCTGACGATGTTCCAGGCAACCCGGCCGTCGGAGAGGTGGTCGAGGCTGGAGAGCCGGCGCACCATGGAATAGGGGTGCTCGAAGGCAGTCGACAGGGTGACGCCGACGCCCAGGTGCTTGGTCGCCGTCGTGATGATGGGCACGATGGTCGAGGGTTCGTGGGTCGGGCACTGGACCGCGTATTTGACGATCGGATCGGAGGTGCCGCCATGGGTGTTGTAGGGCGCCAGCTCGTCGGCGATGAACATGGCGTCGAACAGGCCGCGTTCCATGGTCCGCGCCATGTGCTGCCAATAGGCGGGACGGGAGAAATCCCAGCCGACCTTGTCGCGGGGATGGCGCCACATGCCGGTGGCATGGCTGTTTACGCCATGCTGGATGAAACCGAGCAGGTGGGCTTTCTTCTTCGACACGATACGGTTCTCCACTTGCCCGGCCGCGGCCATCGAGATGCGGGGGGCCAGAAGGAACGCCCGCGCCCGATCGGGGGCGCGGGCGTGTCTTGGGATCAGGCCGTAGGGGCGGTGGCCGATATCTTCTCTTCCAGGAAGAAGGCATAGCCGGTGCCCGCCGCCGAAAGGATAACCAGTATCGGGCCGGCGTAGATGAACAGCGGGGTCAGGCCCACCGCGGCGATCACTACGGCCGAGGCGATGGTGGCAAAGGCCATCGCCCCCCAGTGGCCGTATTGGGGAACTTCCAGTTCCTTGCCCTCGGGCTGCCGGAAGCTGTTGAGCGCGTTGCGCGTGCCGCGGATGTAACCAAGAACGAACAGCAGGGTCGCGGCGCTGCCCAGGGCGATGATGACGATGGAGATCGTGGACATGATGCCTCCTTTGAAGCTTGAGGTTGGGTCTTTGGTCACTCCGCCGGGCTGGCGGCAGTGTCGAGATTGCGCACCTTGCGCAGGGTCGAGTAGTCGAAGCCGGCCGGCTTGATCAGGCCGGCGATGACCACGGTGAGGCCGCTGATCAGGACGATGCTGGTGGTTCCGATCAGCTCGCCATAGACCTCGCGAAGCGGCATGCCGATCAGGATGGCCAGGGAAATGCCGCCCACGAAGCCGACCGTGTTGGTCTGCGGCCACAGGATGGCGAGCACCAGCGGCAGCAGGATCGCCGTCTTGAGGGCATAGGTGGTGAGCACGAGGGTGGTGAAGTCGACGCCGGAGAGAACGATCGCCAGGGCGACCGAACCGCCGAGCAGCATCGACACCTTGGTGATGATGAACAGCGCCTTTTCCGAGGTGTTGGGGGCGAAGCGCTTGACGATATCGACCGCCACGACCGAGGCCAGGGCAGCGCTGGCGCCGTCGATGGTGGAGTAGCAGGCGGCCAGGATCACCAGCACATAGACCACGACCATGGCCACGGGGAGGCCGATGTGGGACACCACATAGGGGCCGATGGCCGCGATGTCGCCGCCGATATCCGCGGCGGTGATGCCGTAGGCGATGCCGACCAGGCCCAGCATGCCAAGGCAGATCGGGATCGGGTAGAACAGCGCGCCGGCCCACAGGAAGGTCTTGTTGACCTGGTCGGCCCGGAAGGACCACGCCTTCTGCCAGAAGGTCTGGTCGGCAACGGTCGCCGCCAGCAGGCCGAAGGCCAGGGTGATGCCGAAGCCCGCCGCCGCATCGGCACGGAAGACGGTGAGATTGTTTTCGTTCGCCTCGCCGACGGCGGAAAATACCGCCGAAGCCCCGCCCGGGACCTGGTCATAGACCAGCGATACGACGATCGCCGCGGGTACCGTGATCATCAGCGTGTTGATGGTCGCGGTCATCACGCTGGTCCACAACCCGCCGAAATAGGAATAGATCAGCACGCAGAGCATGCCCACCACGGCGGCGACGGCCCAATTGATGCCGAACACCGACGAGATGACGATCGAGGTTCCTTTGAGATTGATCAGGATCTCCAGGATGATGCCGAAGATCATGGTCGCCGTGACGATGCTGCTGGCGACTTTCGATTGATTGAACCGGCTCTGGACGAACTCCGAGATCGTATAGCCGTTCGGCATGTGCTTGCGCAGCACCCGGGTGAAGGGCACCAGGATCATGACCGCGAAGCCGTTGGGCACGACGAACCAGAAGAGCCCGGAAAGACCCCACTGGAAGGTCATGGCGGCACTCATCATCACCGCCATGGCCCAGGTCCACACTGCGATCAGCGAGCCCACGCCGAAGCCGAAGCCCACCTTGCGGTCGGAGATGATGAAGTCGTGGGTGTTGCGGACCAGCCGGTTGCGGATCCAGAACGAAATCGCCAGCGAGAAGAGCCCGAGCCCTATCATCACGGCGAACCCCAAGGCCGGCGTCAGCCCCGGCGTCGCCAGGAGTGTTGTCTTATCCATCTTGGTACCCCCTCGAGTTGAGTGTAATTTCGCAGATCTCATAAAAGATGAATTCCGCATCCATCTTTTTGCCGTGAGTGCTCCCCTGACCGTTCCTGCCGATGACAGTGCCTGCCGACGCGGCCTTTGAGCCGGCCTGCGCGGTCCGCACCGGCAAGATCGACCAAACACGTCCCGACGCGGGCGATGGCCCGACGCTGCGGCGTGGTGTTCGCTCGGCTCTTCGCTAAGGCCGATTTTTGATTAAAAAATGTGCAGCCGACTAAAGAGGCCTGCAATCTGCACATTATTCAGCCTCGATTTTCCATCGATTGCAACACCGATATTGCGCTGCGATAGAAAATTTGCCGGCCGCCGGGCTTGTGGGGCTTTGAAGGCGATTACTGAAGATGTTTTGCCCATGACTCCGTTCCGCCGTGATACATGAAGAAGATCTATGGCTGCGATCGAGAGAATTTGTCGATTTCGATGTAATCGGACGTACATCGGCGATGATCACGGCGGCTTGATACTTCCGCCCCGGCCGGGCCTCGCCGCTGCCTGGCTGGGATGGCGGGGCCCGCGGTCATGCCGACACGGCGCCGATGTCGGGGGAAGACATCGGCGCAGCCTTGCCGGGCCGGCGCGGGCTCATGGGCCTGCTGCTTGATGAACCAGGGGCGGATAACGGAACGCACGAGCAGCCAACCTCACCAGACCTGCGGTCTTCCTGGGAATTCCGCAAATTAAACTCATAGAGAGTGTTATATAATATTATTCACAATTAAAGTTTCACAATAAGGATTGAGTCAACATAAATTTTGTGGAAATGATCGAGGCATGGTTCGGCGCCGGCGGGGATCGCTGGCGCGGGGCACCGGGTCGCGGCGGTGGTCGAGTCAGGTGGTGATCGACCTGACAAAACGATTACTTGCACAAATTTTGTTCATTTAAAAAAAGAGTATCCTGGATGCATATAATTGATGCACAGGTTTTCGGATTGAGTCAGGATAATCGTGCTGCGATGCACAGAAGGATTGTGCATTCGCAAAAGATGACCGGCCTCGATCCGATCGATCGACATTCTCACGGCGGAGAAGAGTGATGGCAGACGGCATTGCGATGAATCGAGACGTCAAGGTCGCCGCGCAGGACGTGCATCGCTGGCTTCAGGACATGGGCTGGAACGCGCCGGGTGTGCGTTCGAAATACCCGTCGAAGTATCGCTTCAACCCCGGCACGCGGGAACAGTTCAAGCTCATCGTGGGCGAATACTGCCGCATGGAGGAAGAGAAGGACGATCGCCAGTACGGCTCGCTGTCCGACGGCATGGCCCGCCTCGAGGCCGGGCGCCGGGTCGAGCCGCGCTGGGCGGAGGCGATGAAGTTCGTCAGCAACTTCCTGGAAATGGGTGAGTATGCCTCGATCGCCGGCTCGGCGCTGCTCTACGACGCTGTAACCTCGCCCGAGCAGCGCAACGGCTACCTCGCCCAGGTCGAGGACGAGGTCCGCCATACGAACCAGCTCGGTTACCTGAAGAAATACTTCGCCTCGCAGTATCACGATCCGGCGGGCTTCACCGATGCGAGGCGCCACCGCTACGGCAATCCCCTGTTCATGAGCAACCGGCAACAGGCCTGCGAGGCTTTCGTCTCGGGCGACCCGGTCCAGGTGTCGCTCAACCTGCAAATGGTCGCCGAGGCCTGCTTCACCAATCCGCTGGTGGTGGCGATGACGCAACTGGCCGCCGCCAACGGCGACGAGATCACGCCCACCGTGTTCCTGTCGATCCAGTCAGACGAATTGCGCCACATGGCCAACGGCTATCACACCATGGTGTCGGTCGTGGACGACGCGGACAACATGCAATATCTCCAGACCGATCTGGAAAACGCCTTCTGGATCCAGCACAAGGGCTTCACGCCCATGGTCGGGCGCGCCTTCGAATATGGCGCGGTCAACCGCGGCGATCCCTGGGCCGAGACCTGGGATCGCTGGGTCTACGAGGATTGGGGCGGCATCTGGATGGGCCGCTTCAGCCGCTTTGGCCTCGAGTCGCCGCGCAACCTGCCCGATGCCAAGTTCGAAGCCTATTGGGGCCAGCACGATGCCTTCGCGGCGATGTTCGCCCTGTGGCCGTTCATCGGCTGCCGCATCGAACTGCCGACCCCGCGCGACCAGGACTGGTTCGAAAAGCATTACCCGGGCTGGGGCGACAGCGCAGGCCAGGTCTTCCAGGAGTGGGAGCGCCAGGGCGTGGCCGATCCGGCCAATCGCACCATGCCGGTCGAATGGCTCACCGCCAACAAGAAGCACATCGCGATGTGCCGCGTGTGCCAGTCGACCATTCTGAAAGTCACCCCCGGGCGCCCGGGCACGGTGGCGACGGAGCGCAACCCTACGGGTTGCGACCTGCGCATCACCGAATACGCCGGCCGCCGCCATGCCTTCTGCTCACACTGGTGCGAACGCATGTTCCTGACCGAGCCCGAACGCTATACCGCCCAGAATTTCTTCGAGATCTTCGACGGCTGGGAGCTGTCGGAGATCGTGCGGGCCACCGGCGGGGTGCGCAGCGACGGGCAAACCCTGGTGGCGCAACCGCACCTGCGATCCGACCGATTGTGGACGCTCGACGATCTGGCCGCCTGCCGCATCAGTATCCGCAACCCGCTCACCGCGGGTGTCAGCTTCGAGAAGCACTGATCACGGTCGCCAGGAGAACAGGCCATGGAACACGCCCCTGATTTTCGGCGGACATTGCTCAACCCGCGCTTCGACACGCACGAGACCGTGCTCGAGGAACGCCGCGCGCCCTTGTCCTTCGCCATGCCCTACGGCACCCGGATCTCCGAATACGAGCAGGTGCTGCTCTACGCCCAGCCCAATCCCGACTGGATCCCCGGGGGACTGGGCGTCGGCGGCTGGGCGACGGCCTTTCCCGGCGGGCGCGGGGCGTGGGAGAACTACACGACCGAAGCCAAGACGACCGACTGGTTCGTCTTCCGCGACCCCGAGGGCCGCTGGCAGCGGCCCTATGTCTCGGAGAAGGCGGATGAATGGCGCGAGATCCAGCGCCTGATCACCACGACCGCGACCCGGCGCAGCTATCGCGGCATCGATCCCGAATGGACGGGCAAGGTGCTCTGCGGCCACCTGGGGGCCTTGGCGCTGCACGATTACGGCATGTTCATGGCCCTGGCCGCGCCGACCCGGGATTGCCTGGTCGATACGCTGCGCGCCGCCATCGTCGCCACCGCCCTGGACCATCTCGACAATGCCCAGATGATCCAGGCCGAGAAGGTGTTCCTGGCCCAGGTCAGCGACCAGGCGACGGCCGAGATCGCACCATCGAAGGCGCTGTGGCTCGAAGACGATACCTGGGCGCAGGCCCGGCGGGTGGTCGAGGAGATCTGGGGCCCGACCTATGACCATATCGAGATCCTGTTCGCCATGCATGTGATCCACGAGCCGCTGTTCGGGCGGTTCGTGCGCGACGAATTCCTCATGCAGGCGGCACCACTTCACGGCGACCTGTTCACCCCCCGGATCCTGGGCTATGCCGCCCGCGGCGCGGAAGCCGCCCATGCCTGGATCATGGAACTCTTCGCGCGCACCCTGGGCGGCGACCCCAAGTTCGGCCCCTACAATCGGACCTTGATGCATTTCTGGGCCGAGAAGTGGCTGCCGCTGAGCCTTGGCGCCATGACCGGCGCGGCGAAGCTGGGCAGCGCCACCGCGCGCCTGCGCCGGGGCGACGGCGCCTTCGATGCCCAGGCGGCGCAGCGGCGGGTCTGCGACGACTGGCTCGATCGCTTCGGCCTGCTGTTCGACAAGCCCATCGACATCCACGGCGCCCTGCGCAAGGCAAGCGTCCAGGCGCGGGAGGAAGCCGCATGACCAAGGAGACGCTGACCGAAATCCAGATCGCCCGCGCGCTTCAGGACAAGATGCTGAGCCGGTCCGCCGTGACCGAGACGCGCAGTGTGGTCCTGGCCCTGATGAAGGCCGACGAGATCGAGATCGCGGTCGAATGGCTGCGCGAGGCCTATGCCGACGATCCGACCCTGAAGATCGAGGACCACGGCGTCTATTACCGCATCGACTGCGCCGAGGAATTCACCTTCGACCTCGACGAGATCCAGGACATGGTCGGGCGCCCCTACAGCGTCTACGACTTCCTGGTCAACGTCTCGACCACGGTCGGGCGGGCCTATGTCAACGGCAACACGTTCACGATCACGACCGCGCTGATCGGCTGGGAGAGCGAAGTCCCACGCTGAGTTGCGGTCGCTACCTTGTCGGGGGTTGAGCCAATGCAGGAATATCGTGTCCGGATGACCTTCGAGGGCCAGCACCCGATCGAGATGGGCTGCCGCGCCGACGAGGATGTGGTAACCGCCGGGTTACGCCAGGGCGTGCTGATCGTCAGCGATTGCCGCAAGGGCGCCTGCGGCGCCTGCCGCGCCTTCCTCGAGGAGGGGCAGTACGACCGGCTGCTCGATCACAGCCAGCATGCCCTGTCCGAGGACGACGAGGACGAAGGCTGGGTCCTGAGCTGCCGCCTGCGGCCGCGCAGCGATATCGCGCTCGATTTCGACTACCCGATCGACCGCGTCAGCCGGCTCGATGCCTCGCGCCGCTCCGGCCGCATCGTGGCGATCGAGCGGCGCTCGCCCACGGTGCTGCGGCTGGTCGTCCGCACCATGGCCGCGCAGGCGCCGCTGGCCTGGAAGCCGGGCCAGTATGTCCGGCTGGAACTCACCCGCGCCGGGGTGACGCGGTCGTTCTCGCCGGCCAATCTCGCCGGCGATGGCCACGACATCGAATTCTTCATCCGCCTGCTGCCCGGCGGCGCCTTCTCCCGGACCTTGCGGGCAATGCCCGGCCCCGGCGACATGGTCGCGGTCGAGGGGCCACTCGGCGGCTTCACCCTCAACCCGGCGGGCGAGCATGATCTGGTGTTCGTCGCCGGGGGAACGGGCCTGGCGCCGGTCCTGTCGATCCTGCGCCAGCTCGGCGCCGAGCAGCCCACGCGGCGGGCGACCCTGATCTTCGGCGCCGCCCAGGAGGACGAGCTGTTCGCCACGGCCGACCTGCAGGCCCTGCAAGCCGGCTTCCCCGGCCTGCGGGTCGAGCTGGCCGCGGAGGCGCCCCAGGCGTCGTGGACCGGCTTCCGCGGCACCGCGGTCGACCGGCTGGCCGCGTTGGCCCAGGCCGATCCCGATCATGCCGGCAAGCATTATTACCTGTGCGGTCCGCAAGCGATGGTCGCGGCGGCCCACAGCCTGCTGACCCGGCAGCTTGCGGTGCCCGCCGGCGCCGTTCACCAGGAACCCTTTTCACCGTCGGAGGGCTGACCCATGAGAAAGCCGAAAGAGCGAAAGCAGCCGGGTGCCGAGCGGCGCCTCGAACCATCGCCCTTCGGCGACGGCGACCTGCGGCGTCGCTGGGCCGAGCGTATCGACGGCTACGACAGCCTGAAACTGGCCCTGCCCGAACTGCTCGCCGTTCGCGAGGAACGCGCGAAACGGCACCTGACCGATGTCGACTGGCTGTGGATCGAGGCGCGGATCGAGGAACGGGTCGCGGTCCTGCGCTTCAAGGACCTGACCTATGAGCAGATCCGCACCCTGACGCTGACCATGGAGCCGATCGACGAGGTCCAGCGCCGGTACGAGGAGGCGGCACGGCGCGGCGACGGGGCCGAAATCGAGGCCCTGGCCGCGGATTTTCGCCGCCGCTACAAGCCGCCGGTCATGCCGACCTCGCCGTTCATGAAGACCGAAACGGTGCTGAGCGAGTGGCTGATGAAGCGCCGCTCGCTCAACTGGTTCGCGCCGACGATCGACGAGTTGCGGGCCCGCCGCGGCGTGACGGTCTTCAAGGAAGGCTGGCCCGAGCCGGCCGCCGACACTGTCGCCACCTGAACCGATGAAGATGGAGGAACCTTGAATGTTCAGCCTGCCAGATCTGCCCTTCGAGCCCAAGGCGATGGCGCCCATCCTGTCCGAGGAAAGCTTTGCCTACCACCACGGCAAGCATCACGCCGGCGTTGTCGCCGGCACCAATGCCATCGTCGAGCAACGCCCGGTGCTCCAGGGAAAATCCCTGGAGGAGATCATCATCTATGCCGCCGCCGACCCGGCCCAAGACAACCTTCTGTTCAACGCCTCGCAGCATTGGAACCACAGCCTTTACTGGCTCTCGCTTTCGCCGCCCGGCTCGACCAGCCCGTCGAGCCGGGTCCGGGCGATGATCGAGGATTCCTTCGGCGACATGGCCGGTTTCAAGGCCGCCTTCGTCGATGCCTCGGTGAGGCGGATCGGCTCGGGCTGGACCTGGCTGATCGCCGAGGGCGGGAAGCTGGCGATCGAGACCACGATCAACTACGACGTCCCGCTCATCCGCGGCAAGCACGTGCTGGCCACCTGCGATGTCTGGGAACACACCTACTACATCGACTACCGCAACAACCGGAAAGGTTTCATCGAGATCTTCGTCGACCAGCTCCTGAACTGGGACACGATCGATCATCGGCTTAAATTCCCAGATGAGTCGCTTGATCCAGGCTGATCTGGTCACGCCATCGCATATTTTACGTCTATGGTATTGGAAGGAGACGGAAATGACACCCGAACAGATCGATCTGGTGAAGCAGAGTTTCGAGAAAGTTGTTCCGATCGCGCCACAGGCGGCGGATCTGTTCTATGATCGCCTGTTCGAGATCGCGCCCGAGGTTGTTCCGCTGTTCAAGGGGGACATGCCGACGCAGGGGGCGAAATTGATGCAGGCATTGGGACTTGTCGTCGGAAGCCTTGACCGCCTGCACGAGGTGCTGCCAGCGGTCAAGGCGCTGGCAGTAAGGCATGTCGGCTACGGTGTTAAGGAGGTTCACTACACCCCAGTTGGTGCTGCGTTGCTTTGGACACTCGAGCAGGGGCTGGGGGATCAGTTTACACCAGCGGTCAAGGATGCATGGATTATCGCCTATGGTGCCCTGTCAGGTGTCATGATCGCGGCTGCGTACCGGGAAGTCGTGGAGGCCTGATTGGGCTGGCGCGCCACGACATACGTATCTGCATATCCTCCACCGCTTCATGCTTGAACGCCTATTCTCGGCATACTATGCCGCCCAGCATATTAATGCGCTTGTCACAATTCACACTATGCGGCGTCGGAGCGATCGGGCGTGTCACCATCCAGGTGGGCGTAGCGCTGCGTGGTCGTCGTATTCGCATGTCCCAGCAGCTTGCCGATGATCGGCAGGCCCATACCCGAGCCGGCCCCCACGCTGGCGAAGGAGTGCCGCAGGTCGTGGCGCCTGACCCCCTCAAGGCCGGCATGGCGTGAGACCAGCGCCCACGGCTTCTTCAGGTCGGCCTTGGGCTTCTCCACATCGTCGCCCTCGATGACGTAAACGCTGTTGCCGCCGATGTCCTCAAGGACCGCGAGGGCCGCTGCCGCGAGCACGATGGTCTTCCGGCCGGTCTTCGAGTCCGGCAGGAACAGCAGCCCCTGCTGAAGGTCGACCTCGCTTCACTTGAGGTAGAGAATCTCTCGCAGCCTGGCGCCCGTGAAGATCAGCAAGCGCAGCGCCGCCGCCACGTGGCGGGAGATGACCGTGCGGCGCGTCTCGGGGCGCCGGCGTGCGTGTTTCGACGACGGCCTGGCTGGGTTAGGCGGCAGCCACTCGATGCCGACTGTCTCCGCCTCGCGTATGGTGGCGCCCAGCCGAGTAAACTCCTCGATCGTCAGGTACCGGTCCTTGCCCTGCTCGCGGTACTTCTCGATGCCGGTGGCCGGGTCGTGGCCCCTCAGGGATCACCTTCATGTCTTGCAGCCAACCGAAGAAAGTAGCCAGGAGAGAGACCACCCTATTTGCCGTGACGGGGTGCTCGTCACCAATAGTCCGATGAAGCGCGGCCACCTCGGCCTTGGTCACGTCGATGGCCCGCTTCGAGCCAATGGCCGGTCGGATATGCAGGCGCCAGTAGCCCTCGTAAAGCGTCACGGTGCCGGATTTGCGATTGTGGCCGGCCTCCTTCTCGTAGCGCCGCGACAATTGGTCGACGGTCTCGGCCCGACGGGCCTCGGCCTTGTCGCCGGCCGGATCCTGGCCCAAGCGTACGGCCGCCAGGACATCCTTGACGGCCTTGCCTCGCTCGCCGGCGTCGGCCTGCTGGCCGGCGCGCTGTAACGAATGACCGATCCCGTCCGCGTCACGGGCGCGGACGGGCATGGCCCGGCCGATCGACCGCATCGGCCGCGGCAATGCTGGGCAGGAAGCTGCCGCCGCGCTCGATCAGGAAATCGATGATGGCGCGCACGGCCGGCACTGGCCGGCGCTGGGCAAGATGGACGACATACCATTGCCGCACGATCGGCAGGCCCTTGACATCCAGGGCCACCATGCGCCCGTCGGCCAGTTCCGCCCCCACCGTGTGACCTGAAATGAACGAGATGCCCAGGCAGGCGATGACCGCCTGCTTGATCGTCTCGTTGCTGTCGATCTGCATCGCGATCGGCGGGTGAATATGCATCTTGTCGAAAAAGCGCTCCATCAGGCCGCGGGTGCCGCTGCCCGGTTCGCGCACCAGGAAGGTTTCCTCGGCCAGCAGCCTGGCCGGGATGTCGCGCTGGCCGGCCAGGGGGTGATCAGGCGGGGCGACGATGAGATGCGGATGATCCCCGATCACCTCGGCTTCGACCTCGAGTTCGAGCGGCGGGCGGCCGGTGATGGCGACATCGATGCCGAAGTGCCGGAGGCGGTCCATGATCTCGGCCCGGTTGCCGACGGTAAGGCGCAGCGAGATGCCGGGGTGAAGCCGGCGAAAGGCGGCCAGGGCCTGGGGCGCGAAGTACTTGGCCGTCGAGACCACGCCGATCGAGACCGTGCCCTTTTCCGCCCCGGCAAGACTGGACAACATGGCGACGCAATCGGCCATGGCCGCGTCGATCCGCTCCGCCGCGGTCAGGATCTCGCGGCCGGCGTCGGTGGCCACGGTCTCGTTGCCGTGACGCTCCAGCAGCGGCTGGCCGGCCAATTCCTGCAATTGCTGCAACTGCATGGTGACCGCCGGTGGTGTCACATGGAGTTCCGCCGCGGCACGGGTGATCGAGCCGGTCCGGATCACTGCCTGAAGCGCGCGTAATTGTCGCAGGGTGACGGCGTGGAGGCTCATCGCGGCTGGTTCCCGAGGTATTCAGAAAATTTGAACACCAGAATAATAATTATGCAATTCCACAAAGTATCCCAATAAACAAAATTGCCTTTGATCGCCGTTACACGGCGGCAGGGAAGATAAACAATGCGGGTTTCGCCGGCCGCGGAAGCCGCGGGAGGGGTGCGCCGTGTGCGGGATCGATGCCACGCCGGCGATAACGTGCTCTTCGCGCAACGCGACGGGGCCCGGCAGGATAAATAGGGGGCAAACCAATGGCGACCAGGGTGGCGATCAACGGCTTTGGCCGGATCGGACGCAATATCCTTCGGGCGATCATCGATTCCGGGCGCAGCGATATCGAGATCGTGGCGATCAACGATCTGGGTTTCGTGGAAACCACCGCGCATTTGCTGCGCTATGATTCGATCCATGGCCGCTTTCCCGGTGAAGTCCTGGTCGACCGGAACCGGTTGATCGTCAACGGCGCGCCGATCGCGGTTACCCAGTATCTGAAACCTGAAGAGTTGCCGCACGGGGCGATGGCGATCGACATCGTCTTCGAATGCACGGGCTATTTCGCCAGCCGGGAAAAATCGGCCGTGCATCTGGCCGCCGGCGCCAAGCGGGTGCTGGTGTCGGCACCGGTCGATGATGCCGACATCACCATTGTCTACGGCGTCAATCACCAGGCCCTGAGGTCGGAACATCGGATCGTCTCAAACGCTTCCTGCACCACCAACTGCCTGGCACCGGTGGCCAAGGTGCTCAACGACGCGATCGGCATCGACAAGGGCTTCATGACCACGGTGCACTCCTATACCAACGATCAGCCGTCGCTCGATCAGATGCACCGCGACCTCTATCGCGCCCGGGCCGCCGCCCTGTCCATGATTCCCACGGCGACAGGGGCCGCGCGGGCCGTCGGCCTGGTCCTGCCCGAGCTCAAGGGCAAGCTCGACGGCGTCGCCATTCGCGTGCCCACCCCCAATGTCTCGGTCATCGATCTAAAGGTCGTCACCAAGCGGGCGACCTCGGTCGAGGAGGTGAACGAGGTCATCAAGACTGCCGCCGCCGGCAGTCTGCGGGGCATTCTCGCCTATACCACCGCGCCCAACGTGTCGGTCGACTTCAACCAGGATCCCGCCTCGTCCACCGTCGCCCTGGATCAGACCAAGGTCCTGGGCGGGACGCTCGTGCGCATCATGAGCTGGTACGACAACGAGTGGGCCTTTTCCAATCGGATGAACGATACCGGCGCCGCCATGGCCAAGCTGATCTGAGCCGTCGGACCGGCGGCGCGGCGTGTCGGCTGCCGCACGGTGTGACCGGGCCGGGGCCTCCCGCTCCACCAGGAGCAGGAGCGAGACGGCCGCCATCAGCGGCACATGCGCCCCGGTCACGACGAGCGGGACCAGCATCAGGGCCCAGCAGGCGCCGACGCACCAGACCCCGATGGCCAGCCCGTAGCGCAGGCAGTCCCGGTCCGCCGCCAGGCCGAAGCTGGCCAGCGCGGGCCGCCAATGGCATCGATCGAGGCAGGCCTGCTTCGCCGGCGCAACCTGCCACAACAGGGCGATCGCCCCGGCCACGACCGGCCCAAGCCACCAGGAGCCGCCGGCCAGCGCCTGCAGGGCGATCGCGGCCGCCACCAGGGCCATTCCCGACACCATCCAGACGGCCAGGTAGGCGAGCGCGAAGACGACGATCGCGCGCAGCCGGCGCCCGGCCGGGCGGCCACCCCAAAGATGGGCCACCGGCCGGGCGAGCAGCGGCGGCATCATGGCCAGCAGCATCAGCAGCCAAGCCTGAGCCGTCTGCGCCGGCGGGTTGAGGAGGAACAGCAACTCCAGCCTCTGCCAGTCCCAGGCCGGAAAATAGCCGGCGGCGGCACCGCAGAAACCCTGCCCCGTGCGCCAGCCGCCGGTGCCGAGCAACGCAGCCCATCCCATCAGGCTGACGGTCAGCAACGGCAGCCAAACGTCTTTACGCACCTGCGGCATGAGCGTTTCCCCATGGTCTATCGGCCGGCGGCTTCGATCGTTCAGGCCGGATCGGCAGTCTTGTTTCCGATCCCAAGGCAGGCAACCTGCTCAAGCACGAACGGCGCCGGCAAGTCGCGAACGGCGATGGCGGCGCACGAACGGCGGCCCGCCCGGCCCGCCCGGCCTGGCGGCTGCGGCAGGCGGCCCGATGACGCGATGCATCATGTGGCGTGCGCCGCCCGGGCCTGGCCGGCGTCCATGCCGCCGTTGATGAAAGGCGGGCGGCCGCCCGGCGCATTTCGTTCACGCAGACCGGCATTCAGCGCGCCAACCGCGGCATTGGTGAATCCGCAATTGATGCTGCGGCGCGGGGAGGGCGACCGTTGCCTCGAACGCGAAACAGGCTCGACCGACCCCGAACGGCTTCGATAAGGGGGCACGCCTGTCCAGCCAAACAAACAGAGCGGATCGAGCGGTCTTCGCTGCGCCTGGGGAGGTAAACAAACAATGATTCCCGGTTCATTCCAGTATTACCGGCCAGCGTCCGTCACGGACGCGGTCAAGCTTCTGGCCGATCTAGGGGACGACGCCCGGCCGCTGGCCGGCGGGCACAGCCTGATCCCGATGATGAAGCTGCGCATGGCCAATCCCGAACACCTGGTCGATCTCGGCGGCATCGCCGATCTGAAGGGTATCCGGCAGGCCGGCGGGCGGATCGAGATCGGGGCGATGACGACGCAGGCCGAACTGATCGCCTCGGACCTGCTGGGCCAGGCCGCGCCGATCATCAAGGAGACTTCCCTGCTGATCGCCGATCCGCAGGTTCGCTATTGCGGCACCCTGGGCGGCAATGTCGCCAACGGCGACCCCGGCAACGACATGCCGGCCGTGATGATGGCGCTCGACGCCCGCTACCACGTCATCGGCGCCGCCGGCACGCGCGAGATCGCGGCCCGCAGCTTCTACCAGGGCGCCTACTACACCGCCCTCGAACCGGGCGAGATGGTGACGGCGATCTCCTTCGCGCCGCCGCCGGCCGGGCACGGCTGCGCCTATGAGAAGCTGAAGCGCAAGATCGGTGACTACGCCACCGCCGCCGCCGCGGTCATCCTGACCCTCGCGGGCGGCAAGGTCAGCCACTGCGCGATCACCCTGACCAACGTCTCGGAAACGCCGTTGCTGGCCGAGGCCGCGGCAAGGCATGTCATCGGCTCTCGCCTGGAGCCCGACGTGCTCGCCCGGGCCGTCGCCGCGGCCGAGGCGATCACCGACCCGGCGACCGACGGCCGCGGGCCTGCGGTCTACCGCACCAAGATGGCCGGCATCATGGTCAGGCGTGCGCTCGAACGCGCCGCCGCCCGCGCTGCCGCCTGACCCCCAACGAGACAGACAAGGACAGATCCATGGCAAAAGTTCACGTCCAGATGACGGTGAACGGGGAGGCGGTCGAAGGGCTGGTCGAGCCCCGCACCCTGCTCATCCACTTCATCCGCGAACAGCTCAACCTGACCGGTGCCCATATCGGCTGCGACACCTCCCATTGCGGGGCCTGCACGGTCGATCTCGACGGCCTGTCGGTGAAGAGCTGCACCCGCTTCGCCGTCCAGGCCAACGGCGGCACGGTGACCACCGTCGAGGGCATGGCCGGCGCCGACGGCACCTTGCATGCGTTGCAGGAAGGCTTCCGCATGATGCACGGCCTGCAGTGCGGCTTCTGCACCCCCGGCATGATCATGCGGGCCCACCGGCTGCTGCAGGAGAACCCCGATCCGACCGAAGCCGAGATCCGTTTCGGCATCGCGGGCAACCTCTGCCGCTGCACCGGTTACCAGAACATCGTCAAAGCCATTCAATATGCAGCCGCCAAGATCAACGGCGTGCCCTTCGTGGAGGCCGCGGAATGAACGAGATCGTTATCACCAAGGAAGAGCGGACCGAGAAGCTCCAGGGGATGGGCTGCAAGCGCAAGCGCGTCGAGGACATCCGCTTCACGCAAGGGCGCGGCAATTATGTCGACGACATCAAATTGCCCGGCATGCTGTTCGGCGACTTCTATCGCTCGCCCTTCGCCCATGCCCGGATCAAGAGCCTCGACGTCTCCAAGGCCAAGGCGCTGCCCGGCGTCTACGCGGTCCTGACCGCGGCCGATCTCAAGCCGCTCAACCTGCACTACATGCCGACGCTGGCCGGTGACGTGCAGGCGGTGCTGGCCGAAGAGAAGGTCCTGTTCCAGAACCAGGAAGTGGCCTTTGTCGTGGCCGCCGACCGCTATATCGCGGCCGATGCGATCGAACTGATCGAGGCCGAGTACGAGGAACTGCCGGTCATCGTCGATCCCTGGCAATCGATGGCGCCCGACGCGCCGCTGCTGCGCGAGGACATCAAGGACAAGATGACGGGTGCCCACGGCCCGCGCAAACACTACAACCACATCTTCAACTGGCAGATCGGGGACAAGCCCGGCACCGACGATGTCTTCGCCCGGGCACCGGTAACGACCAAGGATACGTTCCTCTATCACCGGACCCATCCGTCGCCGCTGGAAACCTGCCAGGCGCTCGCCTCGATGGACAAGGTGAAAGGTGAGCTCACCCTCTACGGTACCTTCCAGGCCCCCCATGTCATTCGCACCGTGGTCTCGCTGATCTCCGGCCTGCCGGAGCACAAGATCCACGTCATCGCGCCCGACATCGGCGGCGGCTTCGGCAACAAGGTGGGGGCCTATGCCGGCTATGTCTGCGCGGTCGTCGCCTCGATCGTGCTGGGCCGGCCGGTGAAATGGGTCGAGGACCGGATGGAGAACCTCTCCACCACCTCCTTCGCCCGCGACTACCATATGACGACCGAGCTCGCCGCGACCGCCGACGGCCGGATCCTGGGCATGCGCTGCCATGTGCTGGCCGACCACGGCGCCTTCGATGCCTGTGCCGACCCCAGCAAATGGCCGGCCGGGTTCATGAACATCTGCACCGGCTCCTACGACATTCCCGTCGCCCACCTCGAGGTCGACGGCGTCTACACCAACAAGGCGTCGGGCGGCGTCGCCTATCGCTGCTCGTTCCGGGTGACCGAGGCGGTCTATGCCATCGAGCGGGCGATCGAGGTGCTGGCCCAGAAGCTGGGCATGGACTCGGTCGACCTGCGGCTGAAGAACTTCATCCGCCGCGACCAGTTCCCCTACAAGGCGGCGCTGGGCTGGGAATACGATTCCGGCGACTACCACATGGCCATGGACAAGGCGATGGCGGCGGTCGGCTACCGCGAATTGAGGGCCGAGCAGGCGGCCAGGCGCGAAGCCTTCAAGCGCGGCGAGACGCGCGAGATCATGGGTATCGGCGTCTCGTTCTTCACCGAGATTGTCGGCGCCGGGCCATCGAAGAACTGCGACATTCTCGGCATCGCCATGTTCGACAGTTGCGAGATCCGCATCCATCCAACCGGCTCGGTGATCGCGCGCATGGGTACCAAGAGCCAGGGCCAGGGTCACGAGACCACCTACGCCCAGATCCTGGCGACCGAACTGGGCATCCCGGCCGACGACATCACCATCGAGGAGGGCAATACCGACACCGCGCCCTACGGCCTGGGCACCTACGGCTCGCGCTCGACACCGACCGCCGGCGCCGCCACCGCCATGGCGGCGCGCAAGATCAGGGCCAAGGCGCAGATGATCGCCGCCCATCTTCTCGAGGTCCATCACAACGACCTCGAATGGGATGTCGACGGTTTCGTGGTCAAGGGCCTGCCGGAAAAGCGCAAGGGCATGAAGGAGATCGCCTGGGCCTCCTACAACCAGGGGATTCCCGGGCTGGAGCCGGGGCTCGAGGCGGTGAACTACTACGATCCGCCCAACATGACCTATCCCTTCGGCGCCTATTTCTGCGTCATGGACATCGACGTCGACACCGGCGTGTTCAAGATCCGGCGCTTCTACGCGCTGGACGATTGCGGCACCCGGATCAACCCGATGATCATCGAAGGCCAGGTGCACGGCGGCCTGACCGAGGCCTTCGCCGTCGCCATGGGCCAGGAGATCCGCTACGACAAGGCGGGTAACGTCATGGGAGCGTCCTTCATGGACTTCTTCCTGCCGACGGCGGTCGAAACGCCGCATTGGGAGACCGACCACACGGTGACGCCGTCGCCGCATCATCCGATCGGTGCAAAGGGCGTGGGGGAAAGCCCCCACGTGGGCGGCGTGCCCTGCTTCTCCAACGCCGTGAACGACGCCTTCGCCTTCACCGGCGTCAGCCACATCGACATGCCGCATGACTATTGGCGGATCTGGCAGGCCGCGGAACGGCTGGGATTGCACAAGTAAGCGGCTGGTGGACGGCCCCGCGGGGCCGTCCACCGCGCTGTCGACTGCCTGACCGGGCGCCCTGCGCCCGCGGGAAACCTGCGCCTTCTTTTTGGACGACCTGTGACGATGACCGACCGCAACACCATTTCCCAGCGCCTCGCCCAGGCCGGCTATGTCGCCGATCGCGACCTTGCCACCGCGCTGTGGCTGATGGATCTGTTGCAGCGCCCGTTGCTGCTCGAAGGGGCGGCCGGGGTGGGCAAGACCGCGGTTGCCCAGGCCTTGGCGCAGGTCCACGGCGCCCACCTGATCCGCCTGCAATGCTACGAGGGGCTGGACCAGAACGCCGCCCTCTACGAATGGAACTACCAGCGCCAGATCCTGGCGCTGAAGGTGCGCGAGACCAGCGGCCAGGCCGCCGCGGCGATCGAGGCGGAAATATTCTCCGAGGCCTATCTGCTCGAGCGCCCGCTCCTGGCCGCGATCCGCAGTGAAACCCCCATCGTCCTGCTGATCGACGAGGTGGACCGGGCGGACGAGGAATTCGAGGCCCTGCTGCTCGAAGTCCTGTCCGACTTCCAGGTCACCATCCCGGAACTCGGCACCCTCAAGGCGCGGTCGATCCCGCGCGTGGTGCTGACCTCGAACGGCACGCGGGAGCTGTCGGACGCGCTGCGCCGGCGCTGCCTGTTCCATTTCGTCGATTTCCCCGACGTCGATCGCGAGGCCGCCATCATCAAGGCGCGCCTGCCCGCCATCGATGCCACCCTGGCATTGCAGGCGGCCCGCTTCGTCGCGGCCATCCGCAAGGAAGAGCTGCGCAAGGTGCCGGGCGTCGCCGAGACGCTCGATTTCGTCGCCGCCCTAACCGGCATGGGAATCGACGACATCCGCCGCGACGCCGAGGCGGTCTACGACCTGCTCACCGCCCTGCTGAAGACCCACGAGGATCACGCCGCGATCGGCCTCGAAGTGGTCGAACGCCTGGTTCACAAGGTGGCATGAGACCATGGACGTCTGTTCAACCGAACGATCAGAAGGCAAGGCGCCGCCGGCCGTCGACGCGGGTGCGCTGATAAGGCGCCGGCTCTCCGGCTTCGTCCAGGTGCTGCGCGACAACGGCTTCGCGGTCGGGCTGGGCGAGACGGCCGACGCCCTGCGGCTGCTTGCTGCCGCCGATCTGGGAAACCGGGCGGCACTGCTGGCGGGCTTGCGGGCCTTGCTGGCGTCCCGCCGCTCGGACTGGGAGAAATTCGCGGCCCTGTTCGATGCCTATTGGTTCGCCCGGCACCTGCGCGATGGTGCAAGGATCGCCGATCCGCGGCCGCGCCGCGGCGGGCCGCGCATGATGGTGACGGCCGACGATGGCCCCGAGTCCGGCACCGATGCCATCCTGCGGACCGAACGACGGCCGGATGGCGAGGGTGACGACGCCCCGGCCGCGGGCCACGAGCGGGGCGGCACGTCCGACCAGGAACGCCTGGCGCGCACCGATTTCCGGCATATCCTCGACCCGGTGGAACGGGAACGGGTTCACGCCCTGGCGCGGCGCCTCGCCGCCGCGATGCGGGCCCGGCTGACCCGCCGCCACGAGGTTGCGCGCAACGGGTCGAAGATCGACCTGCGGCGCAGCCTGCATCGCAGCGTCGCCCGCGGCGGCCTGCCGCTCGAACTGGTCTATCGCCGCCGCCGCACCAAGCCGCTGAAACTGGTGATCCTGCTCGATGCCTCGGGCTCGATGAGTCCCTATGTGACCGTCTTCGTCCGCTTCATGCACGGCGTGCTGGACAGCTTCCGCCAGGCGGCGGCCTTCGTCTTCCACACACGCCTCGCCGACGTGACCGACGCCATGCGGGAAAAGGATCCGCAACGGGCGGTCGACCGCCTCGGCCTGATGGCCCAGGGGGTCGGCGGCGGCACCAGGATCGGCGCCTGCCTCGCCACCTTCAACCGCTGGCACGCCGCCCGTATCATTCATTCCCGCACCGCCGTGCTGATCGTCTCGGACGGTTACGACACCGGCGAACCCGC
The DNA here is from genome assembly GCF_003590945.1 of Oleomonas cavernae. Lineage (NCBI taxonomy): Bacteria > Pseudomonadati > Pseudomonadota > Alphaproteobacteria > Acetobacterales > Acetobacteraceae > Oleomonas > Oleomonas cavernae. Next base: position 4,361,240 of record NZ_QYUK01000011.1, read on the forward strand.
CCAACTGGCAAGCGAGATGGCGGCACTGCGCCGCCGTTGCCGGCGGATCGCCTGGCTCAACCCCATGATCGGCTGGCACGGCTACGAGCCCGTGGCGGCGGGCATGCGGGCGGCGCTGCCCTATGTCGATCTCTTCGCGCCGGCCCACAGTATCGAGAGCCTCGAGGCGCTCGAACCCTACCTGGCGCGGCTGTGACCGGAGGATTGGCCCGATGACGACGCCCGACGTCCTCGACCTGATGCATGACCTGCAGGCGCGTGAGACGCCGTTTGCCGTGGCGACCGTGGTTCGCACCGCGTCGGTGACTGCGGCCAAGGCCGGGGCCAAGGCACTGATCCTGGGCGACGGCACGGTCGCTGCCGGCTGGGTCGGCGGCGGTTGCGCGCGGGGTGCCACGCTTTCGGCCGCCCGGGAGGCCCTGGCCGACGGCTGCCCGCGCCTGGTCTCGATCCAGCCCGACGACATGCTGCACGAGATCGGCGTGCGCAACGGCGAAACCCGCGACGGGGTCCGTTACGCCCACAACATGTGCCCCAGCCAGGGCACGATGGATATTTTCGTCGAACCCGTTCTGCCGCGGCCCCAACTGGTGGTGCTGGGCGCCTCGCCGGTGGCGCGGGTGCTGGTCGCGACCGCCGGGCAGTTCGGCTTCCGGGTGACTGCCGCCGCCCCCGCCCGCAGCCACGGCGAGCTTGCCGCCGCCGACCATCTGATCGATGGCTTCGACCTGCCGCCGTCGAGCGGCCCCCGCTTCCTCGTCGTCTCGACCCAGAGCGCCGGGGATCTGGCGGCATTGACCGCCGCCGTCGCGGGCAAGGCGCCATACCTGGCCTTCGTCGGCTCCCGGCGCAAGATCGCCAGCCTGCTCGAGGACCTGCGCGGCGCCGGCATCGCCGAGGAAAGCCTGGCCGCGATCAAGGCCCCGGCCGGTCTCGATATCGGTGCCGTTACGCCCGAGGAAATTGCCCTGTCGATCCTGGCGGAGGTGATCGCGATCCGCCGCCGCGGGCCTCTACCCCAACCGAGCCAACAGAAGAAGGACACCAACTGAAATGGAAATGATCGGTGCTCAACGCGTCAACGCCCCGCAGCAAGCCGTCTGGGAGGCCCTCAACGATACCGAGGTGCTGCGGCAGTGCATCCCCGGCTGCGAGTCGATCACCCGGGTGAGCCCCACCAACCTGGAAGCCCTGGTCACCCTGCGCATCGGCCCGGTGAAGACCTCGTTCAAGGGCGCGGTCACCCTCTCGGACATCAATCCGCCCAACGGCTATACGATCAAGGGCGAGGGCAACGGCGGGTCGGCGGGCCAGGCCAGGGGTGGTGCCAAAGTCTGGCTGGTGCGCGAAGGCGGCGCCACGGTCCTCAACTACGCGGTCAATGCCGAGGTGAGCGGCAAGCTCGCCCAGCTTGGGGCGCGGCTCATCGATGCCACCGCCAAGAAGCTGGCGGACGACTTTTTCGAGAAGCTGGGCGACATCGTTGCCCCGCCCACCGCCGAGGTGCTGGCGATCCGCGAAGCCCGGGGCCCGTTCATCTGGCGCCTGATCAAGGCCCTGGTGCGCGGCATCAGGCGCCTATTGGGCGGCGGCACGTCCAAGCCGACCGGCAATCCGGCCGGCTGACGATCATGGCCGAAGCCATCACCAGCGCGCGCGGCAGGCCGTCATGATCACGGATCGGGACGACATCCTGGGTCACGCCGTCCGCTGGGCGGAAAAGGACGGGATCGCCGCGCTGGCCACGGTGATCGAGACCTGGGGTTCCGCCCCGCGGCCGGCCGGCAGCCTGCTCGCGGCCAGCCGGGCCGGCACCTTCGTCGGCTCGGTCTCGGGTGGCTGTGTCGAGCGCGCGGTCATCGAGGCCGCGCACGAGGCCATGGACGACGAGCGGCACCGTGTTCTGTCCTTTGGTGTCGCCAATGCCGATGCCTGGGCGGCCGGCCTGGCCTGCGGGGGCCGTATCCGCGTCCTGGTCGAGCCGGTCCAGCCGGGCGCCGCCCTGGCGCAATTGCTCGGCGCGGTCGCCCACAAGCGCGCGGTGGTGCGGGAAACCGATCTCGATACCGGCCTTCAGACGCTGCGCTTTCCCGAGGGCGACGCCGCGGCCGCGACGGTATTGAACCGCGACCAGGCGGGCCTGAGCGAGGATGGGCGGATCTTCCGCAATCCTTTCAACCCGCCCCTGCGTCTGGTCCTGGTCGGCGCGGTTCACCTTGCCGAGCCGCTCACCCACATGGCGGCGCTGGCCGGTTATGCGGTCACCATCATCGATCCGCGCCGTGCCTTCGCCCGGGCCGAGCGTTTTGCCGGGGCCGCCCTGGAGATCGGTTGGCCGGCCGAGATCCTGCCGGATCTGGCGCTGGATAGCCGCACCGCCCTGATCACCCTGACCCATGATCCCAAGATCGACGACGACGCCCTGATCGCGGCCCTGCCGATGCCGCTGTTCTACCTCGGCGCCCTCGGCTCGGTCCGGACCCAGGCGGCGCGGCGCCAACGCCTGGCCCTGTCGGGTTTCGAAGAGGCAGCGCTGGCGCGCATCCGCGGCCCGGTCGGCCTCAACATCGGCGCGCGCAGCCCGGCCCAGATCGCCATCTCGATCCTGGCTGAAATGACGGCCGTCCAATGCGGGAGGGTGGCATGAAGTTCGGCCCGATTCCCCTTGCCCAGGCGGCCGGTGCCATCCTTGCCCACAGCCGGGTCGTGGGGGCCAATCCTGGAAAAAAGGCCGGCGCCTGTCGGCCGCCGACCTTGCAGCCCTGGCCGCCGACAAGCACGAGACGGTGGTCGCGGCGCGGCTGGAGGGCGACGACGTTGCCGAGGACGAGGCCGCCCGCCGGGTCGCCGAAGCACTGTGCGGCCCGGGCGCGGTCCAGGCGGCGGCCTTTACCGGCCGCGCCAATCTCTATGCGGCGGCGGCCGGCCTCGCGGTGATCGACGCCGCCCGCATCAACGCCGTGAACATGGTGGACGAAGCGATCACCGTCGCCACGCTGCCGCCGGGCGAGATGGTCAGCCCGCGCCAGATGCTGGCAACGATCAAGATCATGCCGTTTGCCGTCCCGCGCCGCATCGTCGAGCGGGCGGTTGCGGCAGCGGGCAATGCGCCGGCGGTGGCGCTGGCACCGTTCCGGTCGCTCGAGGCCGGCCTGATCATCACGCGGCAGCCGACGACCAAGGCCTCGGTGCTGGCCAAGGCCGCCGACGCCATGGCGGCGCGGATGGCGGCGCTGAACGGGCGGATCGGCGCCACCGTCACCGTCGACCATGACCAGACCGTGCTGGCCGAGGCCTTGCAGGAGATGGCCGCCACCCGGCCGGACCTGATCCTGGTGGTCGGCGCCAATGCCGTGATCGACCGCCTCGACCATATCCCGGCGGCGATCACGGCGATCGGCGGCGTGGTCGAGCGTTTCGGCATGCCGGTCGATCCCGGCAACCTGCTCCTGACCGGCGAATTGGCAGGCATTCCCGTGATCGGCGTGCCGGGCTGTGCCCGCACCCTGAAGCTCAACGGCTTTGACTTCATCCTGCGGCGGCTGGCGGCCGGCCTGCCTATCGACGGTGCGGCCATCGCGGCCATGGGGGTCGGCGGCCTGCTGAAGGAGGTCGAGATCGGTGGCGCGGCACGCGGCGCAGCCGCCGCGGTCGCCCGGGCGCCGCACCTGGCGGCGATCGTCCTGGCGGCCGGCCGCTCGTCGCGCATGGGCGGCCCCAACAAGCTGGCCCTGAATCTCGGCGGCAAAGCGCTGGTCCTGCACGGCGTCGATGCGGCGCTGGAGGCCGGGCTGGACCCGGTGGTGGTGGTCACCGGCCATGGCGCCGAACAGGTCGGCCAGGTTCTGGCTGGCCGCCCGGTCAAGCTCGTGCACAACCCGCGGTTCGCCAGCGGCCTGTCCAGCTCGCTGCGCACCGGCATCGAGGCGCTCGATCAGGGCGTCGACGGGGCCTTTGTGCTGCTGGGCGATATGCCGCGCGTCTCAGGCGAACACCTGCGGCGCCTTGCCGCCGGCTTCGCCCCGGCCGAAAGCCGCGCGATCGTGATCCCCACAGCCGGCGGGCGCTGGGGCAACCCGATCCTGTGGGCGCGCAGCTTCTTCCCCGCCATGGCCGAACTGGCGGGCGACCAGGGCGCCCGCCTGCTCGCAGTCGCCAACCCGGCCTGGATCGTGGAGATCGAGATGCCCGACGACGGGGTGCTGCTCGACCTCGACACGGCGGCGGAATTCACGGCGGCAGCCAGTGCATGACAGTGATCGACGAGCTTCGCCGAGCGAAGGGCAGTGCGTAACCGGACCACAAGAGAGAAATCGGGAGGACTCAATGATCAAGAGGGTGCTTTTACTGGCGTGCGCGATCGTCGCGACGCTTGGCATGATAAACACGGTGCAGGCGGCGGAGCAGAGTCCGTGGCTGGTCCGCGGCCGGGTCCTGGCCGTGCTGCCCCAGGAGAGCGGGGACCTGCGGCTGGATACGGTCGGTCCGCTCGCGGGCGACGTCTCGATCGACGATTCGGTGGTGCCGGAACTCGATATCACCTATTTCCTGCTGCCGAATGTCGGCGTCGAGCTGATCCTCGGCACCACGCCGCACAGTGCGGCGGCGACCGATACCGTTCTCGGCCCAAGACCGACCTGGGCGATGTCTGGCTGCTGCCGCCGACCCTTCTGGTGCAATATCACTTTGCCCCCGAAGGCAAGATCCGCCCCTATGTCGGGGCCGGCGTCAACTACACGATCTTCTACGGCAAGGATGAGCCGAACGGAGTCTCGGTCGACTACGAGAACAATTTCGGCTGGGCCCTGCAGGCGGGCATCGATATCGCGCTCGCCGACCACTGGGCCTTGAACGTCGACGTCAAGCAGATATTCCTGTCGACCGATGTCACCGTGCGCGGGCTGACGGGTGCCGCCGCCATCCGTGCCGATGTCGATATCAACCCGCTGCTGATCGGCGTCGGCGTCGGTTACCGCTTCTGAGGACGTGGCCGGCGGGCGCCGCCGGCCACGCACACCTGACTGATGCCCTCGACGCGCGAATGATCGCCGGCCGACCAGGCCGGCAACGATGGAATGAAACATGCCAGATCCCAAAAACCGGGGGCGCCCGCCGGCGACCCTGGTCGATTCCTACAGTCGGACGATCACCTACCTGCGCGTTTCCGTCACCGACCGCTGCGATTTCCGCTGCCTCTACTGCATGGCGGAAGCAATGCAGTTCCTGCCCCGGGCGGAGGTGCTGACGTTCGATGAACTCGACCGCCTGTGTGCCGCCTTCATCCGGCTGGGCGTGCGCCGGCTGCGCCTGACCGGCGGCGAGCCGCTGGTGCGGCGCGATATCCTGCTGCTCGTCGACGCCCTGGGGCGCCATCTGAAAAGCGGGGCGATCGACGAGTTGACCTTGACCACCAACGGCAGCCAGCTCGCCCGCCATGCCGAAGGGCTGGCGGCGGCCGGGGTGCGGCGCGTCAACGTCAGCCTCGACAGCCTGGACCCTGACCGGTTCGCGCAAATCACCCGGCGCGGCCGGCTGGCCGCGGTGTTGGAAGGCATCGAGGCGGCCAAGGCCGCCGGGCTTGCCGTGAAACTCAATGTGGTTGCCCTGCGTGGCCTCAACGAGGACGAGTTGGTGCCCATGGTGGCGTGGGCTCATGCCCGGGGGCATGACATCACCTTCATCGAAACCATGCCCTTGGGCGACATCGACGGCGACCGGACCGACCATTACCTGCCGCTGACCCGGGTCCGGCAGATGCTCGACGGGCACTTCACCCTGGCCGAAAGCCCCCACCGCACGGGCGGTCCCGCCCGCTACGTCACGGCTGTCGAAACCGGCGGCCGGATCGGCTTCATCACCCCGCTCACGCACAATTTCTGCGAATCGTGTAACCGTGTGCGCCTGACCTGCACCGGCTCGCTCTATCTGTGCCTGGGGCAGGAGGACCGGTTCGATTTCCGCGACCTGCTGCGCGCCGGGACCGACGACCGGGGCCTGGAAGCCGCCATCCGCGCGGCGATCGCCCGCAAGCCCAGGGGCCACGATTTCGTGATCGACCGCGACCATCGGGCCCCGGCGGTCGCGCGCCACATGAGCATGACCGGCGGCTGATCCGCTCTATCGTTCGCCGCGGTGCCAGCGGCCTGTCGCCGGACGGCATTGCCCGGCGACGGGCCAACACCGGTGACAGGCCAAAACATGTCATGGTTGACCGAAGCGGCGCGTATGCGATTCTAGTGCTAAAATAGCGCCGGTTGACGGACGGCTTAAGAAATCGTCGGGAAGAAATCTCGGGAGGATGGGGTGATTACCCACAGTCCTTGGCTCGTTGCTCTGTCGTTGATCATTGCAGCCCAAGGCAGCTACGTCAGCCTGCTTCTTGCGGACGAGGGGGACCGCGTGCGCGGCATGCGCCGCCGACTGATCCTGGCCGCGGCGGCCATGACGCTGGCTGTCAGCATCTGGTCGATGCATTTCGTCGGCATGCTGGCGGCGCGGTTTCCCGTGATGGTCGGCTTCCGAGTTCTGCCGACCCTGGTCTCCCTGCTGATTTGCGTGCTAGTCGTCGGCGCGGGGGTATTGATCGTCCACACCTCCCGCCCCAAGGTCGTGCGCATCGTCGGCGGCGCCGTGGCGATGGGGGCAGGTATCGCCACGATGCACTATGTGGGCATGTCGGCGATCAATGGTTGTGAATTGCAGCATTCGCCGGTCTATGTCGTCGCCTCGACCCTGGTTGCCATCGTGGCCAGCGGCCTCGGCCTGTGGCAGATCGAGGGCCTGAGGCCGGAGGCCTCGCGCCGCGGCGCGTCGGCGGCGATTCTCGGCCTCGCCATTTCCGGCATGCACTACACCGCCATGGCGGGGCTGACGGCGATCCCCCTGGGCCTGTCGGCCCCGACCGATCCGGTGATGCCGCACGACATCATGGCGATCGTGGTCGCGGTGGTCTCCTTCCTCATTTCCGGCGGGTTCCTGCTGTCGCTGACGCCCGATCGCCAGCTCGAGCGGGAACAACCGGCCGCGCCGGCCGCCGACGCAGCGCCCCCGCCGGCCGATGCGCCGCAAGAAGGCGCCCCGGCGCCCGTCGCCTCGGGCGCATCCGCCGGGGGGGAGGAAAAATCGCTGCCGCCGGAAGCGGCTTTTGCGCGCCAGGTCGAGGTGCAGAAAGACAACCGCAACCACCGGCTGGCGGTGTCGAGCATCGCCTTCGTGCGGGCCAATGGGCACTACACCCTGGTCTCGGACGGCGAGCAGGAATTCTTCTGCCAGAGCACGATCGGCGAGATCGAGGCCCTGCTGGATCCTGCGCTGTTCATGCGCGTCCACCGTAGTTACATCGTGTCGATCAGCCGCATCGAAGCCGTCCGCCGGGCAGGCGACGGCGGCATTGCCGAGATCGACGCCCAGGTACCCCACATCATTCCGGTGGCGCGCGGACGCTTTTCAGCCGTCAAGAAACGGCTGATGGAGTCTCACGGCTAGAGCATCGCGCGAGAAACCTGAATCAGGCGATTCCCCTGGCGGGTAAATTGTGATTCATCCTCCCTGGAGGTGGATCATGGGAAAAGCCTATTCGACTGATTTGCGGGCGCGGATTGACGCCCATGTGGCGGCGGGCCATTCGCGCCGTGACGCTGCGCGACGCTTTGGCGTGAGCCCGAGTTGCGCCGTGAAGCTGGCGCAGCATGTGGCAGCGACGGGCTCGGTGGCGCCGGTCCGTCAGGGCCGCCCGCCCGGCGGCGGCAAACTCGCGCCGCATCAGGCGATGCTGATCGGGTGGGTCGAGGCCGAGCCCGACATCACGATGCCCGAGTTGGCCCAGCGGCTGAAGGCGGTCGCCGGGGTGACGGCCCATCCTGCGTCCTTGTCACGGGTGCTGCTGGCGGCCGGGTTCAGCGTCAAAAAAAACCCTGCTGGCCATGGAGTGCGGACGCGAGGAGGTTCATGACGAACGCCGGACTTGGCGGGTCTACCGGCAGCCGCGTCTGCGCGAGCAGTCACACCGGCTGGTCTTCATCGACGAGACCGCGACCACGACCAAGATGACCCGGCTGCGTGGCCGGGCACGGCGCGGGGCACGGCTGAAAGCCCGCGCGCCCTTCGGCCACTGGAAGACCCAGACCTTCATCGCCGCGCTGCGCAGCGATGGCCTCACCGCGCCCTGGCTGATCGACGGGGCAATGAACCGGGCGAGCTTCGAGACCTATGTCGAGACCCAGCTCGCGCCAACACTCAATCCCGGCGACGTCGTGATCCTCGACAACCTCTCCAGCCACAAAAGCGAAAAGGCCCAGGCCAGCCTCAAGGCTCGTGGCGCCTGGTTCCTGTTCCTGCCGCCCTACAGCCCCGACCTCAACCCGATCGAGATGGCCTTCGCCAAGCTCAAGCCCATCTGCGGCGCATCGGCGCCAGAACCCTCGATGCCCTCTGGCGGGCCGTCGGCGATATCTGCGGCCTCTATTCGCCCGAGGAATGCGCCAGTTATCTCAAGGCCGCAGGGTATGCGTCAGATTAAACGCGCGATGCTCTAGATCACAGACCCGGTTAGCGCCTCAGGCGTCGTCATCCGAAGGCGAGGGCCGGGGAGAAATGAACCAGACAAGAATATCGTCCGCCGAGTTGCAGCCTCGTCGGTTGCGCGCCCCGCAGCCAATCAACGAGACCGACATTCCCACGGGGGTGTCGGTTTTTTGTTGTCCGGGGCGCACCAGGGTAAGCATCCGGCGGATGCCGCGGTTGAGGCTTTGGGTCATCGGGCCGGCAGCGCCTGCGGGGTTTCGGCTGCTTCGCTGACATCGCGGTGGACGCTGTCTTTAATAACGCGGATCGTCACATCGTTGAGATATTGCATGAGGGCGGCGTTGAGTTCCTGGAACTCGGGCCACAGGACCTGGTCGAGGAAGCGTTTCGGTACGCGCAGCATGACGGTCGTGAGACGCTGCCTGTGGAGCCGATACGGTTTCAATCCATAGCGCCGGCACAGCGCCAGAAAGAGGCGGCGTGCCCACTGGTCGGGCAAGGAGAATTGCATCTCGATGAGTTCATCGCTGCGCTCGAGTTCAGCCAGCCGCGTCTGGATGCGTTGAAGTGCCGCTTCCGCCGCGATCTTCTCGCCGGCGGTTCCCGCGCCGGCGAACAGCGCCTCGATCTTGCGCAGCTTATCGCGCAGTTGCACCTCTTCCGCCATCACCCCGCCCGCCCTCATCTCACACGAATCAAGACCAGCATCGCCGGCCTGAAGGCATCAGCCAGATCTTCCGCTCGCCGCTGCTCGAGCATGGTATCCAGGATCGTGGCCGCCTGCGCCAGATCCCTCCGGCTCTTTGCTGTTCCGTGATGGGCTGATGGATCAGGAAATTGAGAAACCACAGCGGCTGCGCGGTTGCCCCACCGAGTGCCGGCATGGTGGTCGGCCGGCCGGAACAATCGTCAGAGCCACGGTTCGGTGTCAGGAATTCGACCAGATGGCCCGACCGTGATGCACAGCCGAGTAGCACTGGTATGCCACCGTAGCGACAAACACGTCCCGCAAGCGGAAGAAACTAGCAGTCGCCGCCCTCATGAAGGCGATCTTGGTCATGTCGCGCGAGGACAAGCGCAAAGGACGGCAGCCCTGGCTGCTCCTGGCCGCGCATGCGACACAGATGGACATCCTTCGGCTGCTGGTCACCTGCTTTATCGACTGTGTGTGCAGCACGATCCTGTCCCTGACACCCGATCGCAGGCGCCGGATCTTCATCATCATGCTGGATGAGTGGCCGTCGCTTCAGGAAATCCCGATGCTGGAGTCGATCATGGCGGACGGCGGCAAGTACGGCGCCAGCGTGTTCGCCACGATGCAGCAGCTCTCCCAGCTCAAGAAGCGTTATGGCGAGCAGGGCAACAAGGCCGTCCTGGGCCTGATACAAACCAAGGTGCTGTTCCGTGCGCCGGAGCGTACCACAGCGGAATGGTTCGAGGCACAGTTCGGCCGATCGATGTGGGGGCGGCCCAACGGAAGCGTCCGCCTTGCCACCTAAATTCAGTCGCCGGGCGACTGGCCCACTGCGCGCCCGGGCGCGCTCTACACCTCTACAGGCCGTCCAGCCTCCGCCCTCAACGCGACGACAGGACGCGCTCATGGCTATTTCGTCTTTGCACCACTCGCCTTCGAGCCATTTCGCGTGAGCTGCGCCAGCTTCTTGCTCTGGATGCCGCTCAGGAAGATCTCGCTCAGCACCTCGGCATATTGCTCGGCGGACATGGCGCCGCCCTCCCGGAACCATGTGTAGGTCCAGTTCAGGCTGCCCAGCAGCATCATGCCGACTGCCGTCTTGGTGCCCGCGGATTTGAGGTATTTGCTCCCATGCAGGTCGGCTATGAGCTCGGAGAAACCATGAATCATCTCGCCCTGAGATTTCTTTAGGTATTCTTGTTCATCCGGCGCAAGTGAGTGGATTTCGTTCATCAATACTATGTGCCTGTCACGTGTTCTCATGTAAATGTCCATGAGAAGTGACGTTACGAATTTCAATTTTTCCTCGGGATTTAAATCTTTTTCCAGCGCTTCAGAAATAAGATGATTTAATTCATCGACATGATTCTTGAGCATGTCAAATAATATTTGCGTCTTATCCTTATAATAATGGTAGATAAGCGCTTTGCTGATCCCGCATTTGCTGGCGATCATCGAAATGGAGGCCGTTCCAAATCCGACCGTCGCAAACAATTTCGATGATTCGTCAATGATATTTTGGCGCTTTTCGTCATAGTCATCCGACCTTGGCCTTGCCATTTCTTTTCATTCCTTCATTTCTGCCGCTAAATTGTTTCGAAGATAGAGTGCAATCAAAAAGTGTTGCTGTAGCCCCAGAGGGCGATCGCACCGCCTGCGCGATCGCGATTTTCCACGCGCCGGGTCATTCATTCCCAAAAAGCATATGTCTTTTTTCATTTCTCATACTTTCGGATTGAACGATCGGTCGACAAACTGCCGTTGCGGCATGCAGAGGCTTTTCCTCATTTTCGAGGCGATCGCTGTACTGCCGGTTCGAGTACCGGCAGGTCCCGCCTGCCACCCAATTATGAATTAACCGAGCGTTCGGTTCAATAAATGAGCGGTGCATGACGCCGCATCTGGTGGGGACGCACAGGAATGCAACGTGATCTGCTGCGGCAGCCGATATTGGGCGATACAGGCCTTTCCGTGGCCGCCCGGAGGAAGGACGAACGAGGCGCCGCCGGTTTCGGTGTCGCCCTGACGAAACGTCTCCTCATGGCCACGGCCTTGGCCTGCGCGATCCTGGTCACCCATGCTTCCTCTCGCACTGCCATTGCCGATGGGGCAGCGCCGGCCAGGCTATATCCCGATCCGCTCTTTGGTGTCGTGCTGCTGGATCAATCGACGGCAATCGCAACCGGCTATCACGGGGCAGTCCGCCTCTCGGTCGACGGCGGAGCCACCTGGGCCGCCGAGCCGAGCGGTACCGAAGATATGCTCCGCCGCGTGGCGACCACATCGGATCACCATGTCTTTGCGGTCAGCCATGTCGGCAAGATCCTCGAGGCGGATGCCGATGCCCGCGGTTGGCGTACCGTGCATGACGAGCCGGGCCTCTATCTCAGGGACATCGCCTTCGCCACGCCTCAGGTCGGGTGGGCGGTCGGCCATGATGGTGTGATCCTGAAGACCGGCGACGGCGGTGCCACCTGGTCGCGGCAGGAACTCGCCAACTATACCGGCCGTGACAAGCCTCGCCTCAGCGGCGTGGCCGCCATCGACGCGGCCCATGCGCTGACCGTGGGCGAATTTGGCGTCATCGCCGAAACCCATGATGGCGGAACCACCTGGTCCGTGATCTCCGCCGGACAGTTTCCGACATTTCTCGGCGTCGCCGTCGCCGGCAACACGGGCTACGCCGTCGGCCTCAATGGCACGCTGGTGCGACTGGCCAATTCAGAAGCGGACGGCTGGTCGGCTACCTTGGTCCCCTTGGGGACCACCCAGCATCTCCTCTCGGTCGCCCTTTCGCGGGATGGCACGGAGGGGCTGATCGGCGGCAATGGTTTGCTGCTGACCCTCCGCAATGGTCAGTTCCTGCCGGCGAAAGTCACGGAAGCCTTTGCACTGACTTACGCCTGGATTGGCGGGGTCGCCATCGGCGCGAGCGGCCGGGCCATCGCGGTCGGGCAGGGCGGTGCAATTCTGGTTGCAGACCGCGCAAACGGGACCTTCAACCCTGCAGCCACCGGGCCGGTTACGGCCCAAACCACGACCGCGAGCGATCGGGTGACCCAATGATTGCCAACAAAATTTCCTCAATCGTGGGTCGGCGCGCATCGTTGATCGCGTCCTGCTTCTTCCTGCTGACCGCCTTCCTCGGCTACATGTCGTTTCGAGCCTGTCGCTGAGGTCGTGCTCGAGGCGATGCTGCCAATTCATCATCCCAACGTGGAACTGATGGCCAAATTCGGGGCGCAGTTCGGCGGTGCCAACACGACCTTGATCATGGTCGAGAATACCGAAGGCACCATCTACAACGAAAAATTCATGACCGCCTACAAGCGGGTGGCCGACGAGATCTACTTCCACCCGTCCGTGCAGCGCCATCTGGTGCAGGCGCTGACCCTGCGCAAGACCAAGGCGATCGTGGGCTCGGCCGGCCGGATCGACATCAATGCCATTGCCTGGCCCGATCTGCCCCGTTCGCCCACGGATTGGCGAACTTCGAAGCGGCGTGAGGCCCAGTACCCGGCCTGCTGGTATCGGACGACGAGAGGCCGAT
>NZ_QYUK01000012.1 GCF_003590945.1 Oleomonas cavernae
CTGCGCATCGCCGCCGCCGTGGCGCCCATCGGTGCCGTGGTGGGCGAATGGGTCGGCTCGGCCGGGGGGCTGGGCTGGCTGATGCTGCATGCCAATGCCCGGGCCAAGATCGACCTGATGTTCGCCGCCCTGATCGTGCTCGCGGCCCTGGCCCTGCTGCTTTACCTGGGTGTCGACCGGCTGATGCGCCGGGCGACGCCCTGGGCCCAATCCTCCGACCCTGCAACCCTGACGGATAGTTGACCCCATGAAGCGACTTCGCGCCCTGATCCTGGGCCTTGCCTGCCTCGCCGCAACGCCCGCCGCCGCGGCCGACAAGCTGACCGTGCTGCTCGACTGGGCGGTCAATCCCGACCACGCCCGCTGATCCTGGCCAAGACCCAAGGCTATTTCGCCGCGCGCGGGCTGGAGGTGGAACTGATCGCGCCGTCCGATCCCAACGATCCCCCAAGCTGGTCGCCGCCGGCCAGGCCGACCTAGCCGTGACCTACCAGCCGCAACTGGTCCTGCTGGTCGACCAGGGCCTGCCGCTGAAACGCGTGGCGACCCTGATCGACACGCCGCTGAACTGCCTTGCGGTGCTGGCCGACGGGCCGGTCAAATCGATCGCCGACCTCAAAGGCCGCAAGATCGGCTATTCGGTGGCAGGCTTCGAGGATGCCCTGCTCAACACCATGCTGGCGACCGCGGGCCTGACCAATGCCGATGTGCAACTGGTGAACGTCAATTTCGCCCTGGCGACCTCGCTCGCCGCGGGCCAGGTCGATGCGGTGATCGGCGCCTACCGCAATTTCGAGATCCCGGAAATGGCCCTGCTGGGCAAGCCCGCGCGCATTTTCCCGGTCGAGGATCATGGCGTGCCGTCCTATGACGAGCTGATCATCGCGGCCGGCGCGGACAAGGCCGACGACCCCCGCATCGCCCGCTTCGTCGCCGCCCTGGAAGACGGGGCACGTTACACCATCAACCACCCGGACGAGGCCTGGGCGGCGTTCATCGCGGCCTATCCCGAGTTGAACGACGAATTGAACAGGCAGGCCTGGGCCTTGACCCTGCCGCGCTTCGCGGCCAGCCCGGCGGCGCTGGACCCCGGGCGTTTCACCCGGGCGGCGAGCTTCCTGCATCAGGCCGGCCTGATCGCCAAGGTCTCGCCGCCGCAGACCTATGCCGCATTTCCGAAGTAACGCTGCGTGGCATCGGCACCCTGCGTCCTTCGAGACGGCCCTGCGGGCCTCCTCAGGATGAGGAAAATCTTTATGGCAAAAAGACTTACCTCATGCCTCAAGGAGCCACTCGAAGAGTGGCGTCTCGAAGGACGCAGGATGTCTAACCCGGGTTTACGAGCCTGCTGACGAGCAAGCGGCGCGGTTCTGGCGAACCGCGCCGTGCTCCCTCTCCCCCGAGGCAACCGGCCGGTCAGGCCGGTTTGAGTTCGGCGACCTGCGGCCCCTTGTCGCTTTCGACGATGCGCACCATCACCGTCTGGCCCGGCGCCACTTCGACGACGCCCGAACGGCGTAACACCTCCATGTGCACGAAGATGTCGGGCGTGCCCTCGCCGCGCGACACGAAGCCGTAGCCGCGCGCCCGGTTGAACCACTTGACGGTGGCCTCGACCGGTGTGCCGGCGTCTTCGATCGGCGGCAGGGCGCGGCGCGGCGGTGGTCGCAGCCGGTCCGAAGGCAGGGCGGTCGACGGGTCGTGATCGATTACCCGCAGCGCCTGGAAGCCCTTCGGTCGGCGCACCGCCTCGCAGCGCAAGGTGGCGCCCTCGTCGACATGGTCGAGCCCTGCCTGGCGCAGCGCCGACAAATGCAACAAGATATCTCCCTGGCCGTCCCCCGGTGTGACGAAGCCATAGCCCTTCGTCATGTCAAACCACTTCACCCGGCCCGAGATTTCGATTGTGGCGATATCGGCGCCGCCACCCGCCGCCATGAGATGTTCCATGAGCAACTCTTCCCACACGGAAAAGATGACACGTTGGTCACCTTTTCGAGCTATCCCCTAATTTCACGCGCAGTTTTTCCTGCGTTCTTTATGACGCCATATTCCCACCAGGATTTATGACTGTCACGAAGAATGATTTGTGACGGGTGGAATTTGCCACCGAAACGCTTCATCTCAATGCTGCATCGCAACCTGCAGGCGGGCCTGTTGCCACCACCTTGGGGTTTTCAAGGCAGCATCAATACTGCACAGTACCGGCCTGTTCGGCGGCGTTATCTGCGCGAAAGGGAGGCCGGTGACGCAACGTATTTTGCTGGGGTCGGCGTTCTACTTGCTGTGGGTGGGCTTGTCCGGCCATTTCTCCCCGTTTCTCCTGGCCACCTCGGTCCTGTCGGTCGTCGGCGTCGTTGCGCTGGTGTCTCACCTGGGCCTGATCTCCCGGGATTTTCAACCGTTTACGCTGATCGCCGGCATCGTCGGCTACTGGGGCTGGCTGCTGGTCGAAATCCTGAAAGCGAATTTCGACGTCATCGTGGCGATCCTGCGCGGCCGCATTTCGCCGGCCATGGCCTGGCTCCCGGCCAGCCAGAAAAGCCAGGTTTTCCGCGCTCTTTACGCCAATTCGATCACGCTTACCCCCGGTACGGTGACGGTTGTCGCGGAAGGCGATCATTTTCTTGTCCACGCCCTGCGCCGCGACGGCCTGGGTAGTTTGGCCGAGGGCGAAATGAACCGCCGCTGCACCGCCCTCGATGCACGTTTCCGGGGCGCGCGCCCGTGATCCGCCGGTCATGAGCCTCTATGCCGCCGCGGCCACCGCCCTGCTTGCCACCTTCGGGCTCGCGCTGATTCGGGCGCTGGCCGGGCCGACGGTGTTCGACCGGATCCTGGCGCTGAACCTGATCGGCACGAAAACCATCCTGCTGATCGCCGTCCTGGGCTTTGCCACCGGCCGTTTCGACTTCATCGACATCGCCCTGGTCTATGCCGTGCTCAACCTGATCGGCACCGTGGCGGTCATGCGCTACCTGATCGGCGAGAAGGACCGGGCATGAGCGGCGCGGAGCTGATCGAATTGCTGCGCAGCATTTTGGGCGGCGGGATGGTTGCCATCGGCGCGCTGGCCGCCCTGGTCGGGGCGGTCGGGCTGCTGCGCCTGCCCGACTTCTATACCAGGGCCCATGCCGCCGGGGTGACCGACACCCTGGGGGCGATCGGCATCCTGGCCGGACTCGCCGTGCTGTCGCCCGATGTCCTGGTCGCGCTGAAACTTCTCGTCGTGCTGATCGTCGCCCTGTTCGCGTCGCCGGCGGCGTGCCATGCCCTGGCGCGGGCCGCCTTCCGCACGGGCCTGCGCCCGGTGCTGGACGGCGACAAGCTGCCGCCCGCCGGCCCGGGGGAGTAAGCCCATGGAGACCAGCAAGTCGCTCAGAAGGCCATGGCCACCGCCAGCGCCACCGGGCGCCGAGCAGGCCGATCATCAGCATGGTCTCCATGGGCTTACTCCCCCGGGCCGGCGGGCGGCAGCTTGTCGCCGTCCAGCACCGGGCGCAGGCCCGTGCGGAAGGCGGCCCGCGCCAGGGCATGGCACGCCGCCGGCGACGCGAACAGGGCGACGATCAGCACGACGAGAAGTTTCAGCGCGACCAGGACATCGGGCGACAGCACGGCGAGTCCGGCCAGGATGCCGATCGCCCCCAGGGTGTCGGTCACCCCGGCGGCATGGGCCCTGGTATAGAAGTCGGGCAGGCGCAGCAGCCCGACCGCCCCGACCAGGGCGGCCAGCGCGCCGATGGCAACCATCCCGCCGCCCAAAATGCTGCGCAGCAATTCGATCAGCTCCGCGCCGCTCATGCCCGGTCCTTCTCGCCGATCAGGTAGCGCATGACCGCCACGGTGCCGATCAGGTTGAGCACGGCATAGACCAGGGCGATGTCGATGAAGTCGAAACGGCCGGTGGCAAAGCCCAGGACGGCGATCAGCAGGATGGTTTTCGTGCCGATCAGGTTCAGCGCCAGGATCCGGTCGAACACCGTCGGCCCGGCCAGCGCCCGAATCAGCGCGAGCCCGAAGGTGGCAAGCAGGGCGGTGGCCGCGGCGGCATAGAGGCTCATGACCGGCGGATCACGGGCGCGCGCCCCGGAAACGTGCATCGAGGGCGGTGCAGCGGCGGTTCATTTCGCCCTCGGCCAAACTACCCAGGCCGTCGCGGCGCAGGGCGTGGACAAGAAAATGATCGCCTTCCGCGACAACCGTCACCGTACCGGGGTAAGCGTGATCGAATTGGCGTAAAGAGCGCGGAAAACCTGGCTTTTCTGGCTGGCCGGGAGCCAGGCCATGGCCGGCGAAATGCGGCCGCGCAGGATCGCCACGATGACGTCGAAATTCGCTTTCAGGATTTCGACCAGCAGCCAGCCCCAGTAGCCGACGATGCCGGCGATCAGCGTAAACGGTTGAAAATCCCGGGAGATCAGGCCCAGGTGAGACACCAGCGCAACGACGCCGACGACCGACAGGACCGAGGTGGCCAGGAGAAACGGGGAGAAATGGCCGGACAAGCCCACCCACAGCAAGTAGAACGCCGACCCCAGCAAAATACGTTGCGTCACCGGCCTCCCTTTCGCGCAGATAACGCCGCCGAACAGGCCGGTACTGTGCAGTATTGATGCTGCCTTGAAAACCCCAAGGTGGTGGCAACAGGCCCGCCTGCAGGTTGCGATGCAGCATTGAGATGAAGCGTTTCGGTGGCAAATTCCACCCGTCACAAATCATTCTTCGTGACAGTCATAAATCCTGGTGGGAATATGGCGTCATAAAGAACGCAGGAAAAACTGCGCGTGAAATTAGGGGGATAGCTCGAAAAGGTGACCAACGTGTCATCTTTTCCGTGTGGGAAGAGTTGCTCATGGAACATCTCATGGCGGCGGGTGGCGGCGCCGATATCGCCACAATCGAAATCTCGGGCCGGGTGAAGTGGTTTGACATGACGAAGGGCTATGGCTTCGTCACACCGGGGGACGGCCAGGGAGATATCTTGTTGCATTTGTCGGCGCTGCGCCAGGCAGGGCTCGACCATGTCGACGAGGGCGCCACCTTGCGCTGCGAGGCGGTGCGCCGACCGAAGGGCTTCCAGGCGCTGCGGGTAATCGATCACGACCCGTCGACCGCCCTGCCTTCGGACCGGCTGCGACCACCGCCGCGCCGCGCCCTGCCGCCGATCGAAGACGCCGGCACACCGGTCGAGGCCACCGTCAAGTGGTTCAACCGGGCGCGCGGCTACGGCTTCGTGTCGCGCGGCGAGGGCACGCCCGACATCTTCGTGCACATGGAGGTGTTACGCCGTTCGGGCGTCGTCGAAGTGGCGCCGGGCCAGACGGTGATGGTGCGCATCGTCGAAAGCGACAAGGGGCCGCAGGTCGCCGAACTCAAACCGGCCTGACCGGCCGGTTGCCTCGGGGGGAGAGGGAGCACGGCGCGGTTCGCCAGAACCGCGCCGCTTGCTCGTCAGCAGGCTCGTAAACCCGGGTTAGACATCCTGCGTCCTTCGAGACGCCACTCTTCGAGTGGCTCCTTGAGGCATGAGGTAAGTCTTTTTGCCATAAAGATTTTCCTCATCCTGAGGAGGCCCGCAGGGCCGTCTCGAAGGACGCAGGGTGCCGATGCCACGCAGCGTTACTTCGGAAATGCGGCATAGGTCTGCGGCGGCGAGACCTTGGCGATCAGGCCGGCCTGATGCAGGAAGCTCGCCGCCCGGGTGAAACGCCCGGGGTCCAGCGCCGCCGGGCTGGCCGCGAAGCGCGGCAGGGTCAAGGCCCAGGCCTGCCTGTTCAATTCGTCGTTCAACTCGGGATAGGCCGCGATGAACGCCGCCCAGGCCTCGTCCGGGTGGTTGATGGTGTAACGTGCCCCGTCTTCCAGGGCGGCGACGAAGCGGGCGATGCGGGGGTCGTCGGCCTTGTCCGCGCCGGCCGCGATGATCAGCTCGTCATAGGACGGCACGCCATGATCCTCGACCGGGAAAATGCGCGCGGGCTTGCCCAGCAGGGCCATTTCCGGGATCTCGAAATTGCGGTAGGCGCCGATCACCGCATCGACCTGGCCCGCGGCGAGCGAGGTCGCCAGGGCGAAATTGACGTTCACCAGTTGCACATCGGCATTGGTCAGGCCCGCGGTCGCCAGCATGGTGTTGAGCAGGGCATCCTCGAAGCCTGCCACCGAATAGCCGATCTTGCGGCCTTTGAGGTCGGCGATCGATTTGACCGGCCCGTCGGCCAGCACCGCAAGGCAGTTCAGCGGCGTGTCGATCAGGGTCGCCACGCGTTTCAGCGGCAGGCCCTGGTCGACCAGCAGGACCAGTTGCGGCTGGTAGGTCACGGCTAGGTCGGCCTGGCCGGCGGCGACCAGCTTGGGGGGATCGTTGGGATCGGACGGCGCGATCAGTTCCACCTCCAGCCCGCGCGCGGCGAAATAGCCTTGGGTCTTGGCCAGGATCAGCGGGGCGTGGTCGGGATTGACCGCCCAGTCGAGCAGCACGGTCAGCTTGTCGGCCGCGGCGGCGGGCGTTGCGGCGAGGCAGGCAAGGCCCAGGATCAGGGCGCGAAGTCGCTTCATGGGGTCAACTATCCGTCAGGGTTGCAGGGTCGGAGGATTGGGCCAGGGCGTCGCCCGGCGCATCAGCCGGTCGACACCCAGGTAAAGCAGCAGGGCCAGGGCCGCGAGCACGATCAGGGCGGCGAACATCAGGTCGATCTTGGCCCGGGCATTGGCATGCAGCATCAGCCAGCCCAGCCCCCGGCCGAGCCGACCCATTCGCCCACACGGCACCGATGGGCGCCACGGCGGCGGCG
>NZ_QYUK01000013.1 GCF_003590945.1 Oleomonas cavernae
GGTGCCTTGGACCTCAGCCTCTACCCGATCTCCTATGCCGGGGCGAGGTGAAGGAGCTGAACATCGGCCTGATGCCGGCACTGGTCTCGTCCTACGACCAGGCGGTGCGCTGGAAGAAGGCGGCGATCGGCCAGGCCTTCACCAAGATCCTGGAGGAGAAGGGCGTCGTCATCGTCGCCTGGGTCTGGCAGGCGGGCGGCATCGCCAGCCGCACCGGCGCCGTGGTCAACCCCGCCGACGCCGCCGGCCTGAAGATCCGCGGCGGCTCGCGCGAGATGGACCTGATGCTGAAGGAGGCCGGCGCCGCCGTCGTCACCATGCCGTCCAACGAACTCTACATCGCCATGCAGACCGGGGCGGTGGACGCGGCCATGACCTCGTCGACCAGCCTGATCTCGTTCCGGCTGGAGGAACTGGCCAAGAACCTGACCACGGGCCGCGACCGCGCCTTCTGGTTCATGCTGGAACCCTTGATCATGTCCAAGGCGATCTTCGACGCCCTGCCCAGAACCAGCGTGACGCGATCATGAAGGCCGGCGAGGAGGCCGAGACTTTCGGCCAGGAACAGGCCAAGAAGGACGATGCGGCCGTGGCCGAGATCTTCGGCAAGGCGGGGGCGGGCATTCACGACATCGACAGTGCCGCGCTGGAGAAATGGAAGGCGATCGCCGCTGCCAGCGCCTGGAAGGATTACGCCGACAAGGGCGAGAGCTGTGCCGAACTGCTGAAGCTGGCGGAGGCCGTGTGATGTCCCACGGCTTCGAACTGGCCAAGGTCGAGCCGGAACGCCTGGACGCGGCCGCCTTCCCGGTGGCCGCCGCCTTCGACCACGCGCTGAAACTGGTGAACAAGGTGGTCTACGTCGTCTCGTCGCTGGCGATCGTGGCGGCCTCGCTGATCCTGACCTCGTCGGTGATCGTGCGCTATGTGTTCCACGCGCCGACCGACTGGCAGGACGAAGCCTCGGTCTTCCTGCTGGTCGGCGCCATCTTCATGTCGGCGGCGGGCGTCCAGGCCGTGCGCGGCCATGTCGCCATCGATCTGTTCGCCAACCGGTTGGGGCTGGTCGGCGAACGGATCCGCCGGGTGATCATCGACGTGGCCTCGCTGGCCTTCTGCGCCTTCTTTGCCTGGAAGAGCTGGATGCTGTGCCACGAGGCCTGGGTCGACGACCAGGTGACCTCGTCGACCTGGGGCCCACCCCTGTGGATCCCCTATGCGGTGATGAGCATCGGCATGACCCTGCTGTGCCTCCAGATCACCTTGCAGGTCTTCACCGCGAAAGCCCATGGGGGAAAACGGTCATGAGCGAAGCAGCCATCGGCATTCTCTATGGCGGCGCGACCCTCGTCGCCTTCCTCTCGGGCCTGCCCATCGCCTTTGCCCTGGGCGTCGTGGCGATCGCCTTCATGGCCGTTTTTATGCCCACGGCCTCGCTCGACATGGTGACGCAGAACGTCTACGAGGAAATGTCCTCGATCATCCTGCTGACCATCCCGCTGTTCATCCTCAAGGGGGCCGCGATCGGCAAGTCCAAGGCCGGCCTCGACCTCTATTCGGCCCTGCATGCCTGGATGCACAAGATCCCGGGCGGCCTTGCCATCGCCAATGTCTTTGCCTGCGCGGTCTTTGCCGCCATGGCCGGCTCGTCGCCCGCGACCTGCGCCGCCATCGGTTCCGCCGGCATCCCCGAGATGCGCCGGCGCGGCTATTCTGGCTCGTTTGCCGCGGGCGTGATCGCCGCCGGCGGCACCCTCGGCATCCTGCTGCCGCCCTCGGTCACCATGATCTTGTTCGCCGTGGCGGCCGAGCAGTCGCTGGGCCGGCTGTTCCTCGCGGGGATCGGGCCGGGCCTGTTGCTGGTCTCCATGTTCGCGGTCTATGCCGCCTGGCGCTTCCGCCGGGAATATGCCCAGGCGAAGAAGGTCTACCAGGGTGGCGGGCCGGCCTCGCCGCTGCTGGCCGAGGATAGCTACAGCCTGCGCGACAAGATGTCGGCCCTGCCGCGGGTGCTGCCCTTCGTGGTGCTGCTGACCGGCGTCATGATCGCGCTCTATGGCGGCTTTGCCACGCCGTCGGAAACCGCGGGCCTGGGCGCCATCCTGGCCCTGGTGCTGATCGCCATCGTCTATGGCGCCTGGCGGTTGAAGGACCTGGAGCCGATCTTCACGGCCACGCTCAAAGAGTCGACCATGCTGATGCTGATCGTCGGCATGTCGCTGCTCTATGCCTATGTCATGAGCTATCTGCACATCAGCCAGAGCGCCGCCCAGGGGATCGTGGCGATGGAATTGCCGCGCTGGGGCCTGCTGGCGGTGATCCTGGTCTTCGTCGTCGTCCTGGGCTTCTTCCTGCCGCCGGTGTCGATCATCCTGATGACCGCGCCGATCATCCTGCCGCCGCTGAAGGCCGCCGGCTTCGACCTGGTGTGGTTCGGCGTGGTCATGACCATCGTCATGGAGATGGGCTTGATCCACCCGCCCGTCGGCCTCAACATCTTCGTGATCAGGAACATCGCACCGGACATTCCCTTGCGCGACGTGATCTGGGGCACGATTCCCTTTGTCGGGCTGATGCTGTTCGCCACCGTGCTCTTGTGCTTCGTCCCGGGATCGCCACGTGGTTGCCTGATCATTTGATGGGAACCGTGCCATGAGTTCATCGGGCTTTTTCAGCGGGCTGATGCAGACGATCTCGACCCGCAGCCGGGCGATGTTCGCGCGCAAGGATCCGCTGGCCCTGACCGCCGACGTGCGGCCCGACTTTGCCGTGCTGTTCGAGGCGCTGCTGTCGGGCCGGGGCGAGGCCTCGGGGGTGGCCCGGGCGCGTGAGATCCTGGACCTGTGGCAGGCGGTGGACGACGTGCAGAAGCGCGACTTCCTGTGCCTGCTGGCGCGGGATTTCGGCCCGCCACTGGACCGGCTGGAGGCGGCGATCGATGCCTATCGCGCCGAACCCGGCCCGGCCACTTTGGGCAATCTGCACAAGGTCTCGGAGCCACGGCGGCAGGAGTTGCTGCGCCGCCTGAACCTGGCGCCGGGCGGCATCATCACCCTGGTCGCCATGCGCGAATTCCTGCTGCAGGCCAAGCGCGACGAGCCCATCCTCGACGCCCTCGACGATGATTTCGAACATCTGTTCTCGAGCTGGTTCAACCGCGGCTTCCTGGTCCTGCAGCGCATCGACTGGTCGACCCCGGCCAATGTGCTGGAGCGCATCATCCGCTACGAGGCGGTGCACCAGATCCATGGCTGGGACGAGTTGCGCCGTCGCCTCGCCCCGCCCGACCGCCGGCTCTATGCCTTCTTTCACCCGCAACTGATCGAAGACCCGCTGATCTTCGTCGAGGTCGCGCTGGCACAGGACATTCCGGCAACCATCCAGGGGTGCTGGCCGAACAGCGCGACCAGGTCGACCCCGCCCGGGCGACCACCGCGGTGTTCTATTCGATCTCGAACACCCAGGTCGGCCTCAAGGGCATCTCCTTCGGCAATTTCCTGATCAAGCAGGTGGTCGAGGAACTGCGCCGCGAACTGCCGACCTGGGTGTTCGAGATCGAATAGAACACCGCGGTGGTCGCCCGGGCGGGGTCGACCTGGTCGCGCTGTTCGGCCAGCACCCCCTGGATGGTTGCCGGAATGTCCTGTGCCAGCGCGACCTCGACGAAGATCAGCGGGTCTTCGATCAGTTGCGGGTGAAAGAAGGCATAGAGCCGGCGGTCGGGCGGGGCGAGGCGACGGCGCAACTCGTCCCAGCCATGGATCTGGTGCACCGCCTCGTAGCGGATGATGCGCTCCAGCACATTGGCCGGGGTCGACCAGTCGATGCGCTGCAGGACCAGGAAGCCGCGGTTGAACCAGCTCGAGAACAGATGTTCGAAATCATCGTCGAGGGCGTCGAGGATGGGCTCGTCGCGCTTGGCCTGCAGCAGGAATTCGCGCATGGCGACCAGGGTGATGATGCCGCCCGGCGCCAGGTTCAGGCGGCGCAGCAACTCCTGCCGCCGTGGCTCCGAGACCTTGTGCAGATTGCCCAAAGTGGCCGGGCCGGGTTCGGCGCGATAGGCATCGATCGCCGCCTCCAGCCGGTCCAGTGGCGGGCCGAAATCCCGCGCCAGCAGGCACAGGAAGTCGCGCTTCTGCACGTCGTCCACCGCCTGCCACAGGTCCAGGATCTCACGCGCCCGGGCCACCCCCGAGGCCTCGCCCCGGCCCGACAGCAGCGCCTCGAACAGCACGGCAAAGTCGGGCCGCACGTCGGCGGTCAGGGCCAGCGGATCCTTGCGCGCGAACATCGCCCGGCTGCGGGTCGAGATCGTCTGCATCAGCCCGCTGAAAAAGCCCGATGAACTCATGGCACGGTTCCCATCAAATGATCAGGCAACCACGTGGCGATCCCGGGACGAAGCACAAGAGCACGGTGGCGAACAGCATCAGCCCGACAAAGGGAATCGTGCCCCAGATCACGTCGCGCAAGGGAATGTCCGGTGCGATGTTCCTGATCACGAAGATGTTGAGGCCGACGGGCGGGTGGATCAAGCCCATCTCCATGACGATGGTCATGACCACGCCGAACCACACCAGGTCGAAGCCGGCGGCCTTCAGCGGCGGCAGGATGATCGGCGCGGTCATCAGGATGATCGACACCGGCGGCAGGAAGAAGCCCAGGACGACGACGAAGACCAGGATCACCGCCAGCAGGCCCCAGCGCGGCAATTCCATCGCCACGATCCCCTGGGCGGCGCTCTGGCTGATGTGCAGATAGCTCATGACATAGGCATAGAGCAGCGACATGCCGACGATCAGCATCAGCATGGTCGACTCTTTGAGCGTGGCCGTGAAGATCGGCTCCAGGTCCTTCAACCGCCAGGCGCCATAGACGATGGCGATCAGCACCAGGGCCAGGATGGCGCCCAGGCCCGCGGTTTCCGACGGCGTGGCAAAGCCGCCATAGAGCGCGATCATGACGCCGGTCAGCAGCACCACGAAGGGCAGCACCCGCGGCAGGGCCGACATCTTGTCGCGCAGGCTGTAGCTATCCTCGGCCAGCAGCGGCGAGGCCGGCCCGCCACCCTGGTAGACCTTCTTCGCCTGGGCATATTCCCGGCGGAAGCGCCAGGCGGCATAGACCGCGAACATGGAGACCAGCAACAGGCCCGGCCCGATCCCCGCGAGGAACAGCCGGCCCAGCGACTGCTCGGCCGCCACGGCGAACAAGATCATGGTGACCGAGGGCGGCAGCAGGATGCCGAGGGTGCCGCCGGCGGCGATCACGCCCGCGGCAAACGAGCCAGAATAGCCGCGCCGGCGCATCTCGGGGATGCCGGCGGAACCGATGGCGGCGCAGGTCGCGGGCGACGAGCCGGCCATGGCGGCAAAGACCGCGCAGGCAAAGACATTGGCGATGGCAAGGCCGCCCGGGATCTTGTGCATCCAGGCATGCAGGGCCGAATAGAGGTCGAGGCCGGCCTTGGACTTGCCGATCGCGGCCCCCTTGAGGATGAACAGCGGGATGGTCAGCAGGATGATCGAGGACATTTCCTCGTAGACGTTCTGCGTCACCATGTCGAGCGAGGCCGTGGGCATAAAAACGGCCATGAAGGCGATCGCCACGACGCCCAGGGCAAAGGCGATGGGCAGGCCCGAGAGGAAGGCGACGAGGGTCGCGCCGCCATAGAGAATGCCGATGGCTGCTTCGCTCATGACCGTTTTCCCCCATGGGCTTTCGCGGTGAAGACCTGCAAGGTGATCTGGAGGCACAGCAGGGTCATGCCGATGCTCATCACCGCATAGGGGATCCACAGGGGTGGGCCCCAGGTCGACGAGGTCACCTGGTCGTCGACCCAGGCCTCGTGGCACAGCATCCAGCTCTTCCAGGCAAAGAAGGCGCAGAAGGCCAGCGAGGCCACGTCGATGATCACCCGGCGGATCCGTTCGCCGACCAGCCCCAACCGGTTGGCGAACAGATCGATGGCGACATGGCCGCGCACGGCCTGGACGCCCGCCGCCGACATGAAGATGGCGCCGACCAGCAGGAAGACCGAGGCTTCGTCCTGCCAGTCGGTCGGCGCGTGGAACACATAGCGCACGATCACCGACGAGGTCAGGATCAGCGAGGCCGCCACGATCGCCAGCGACGAGACGACGTAGACCACCTTGTTCACCAGTTTCAGCGCGTGGTCGAAGGCGGCGGCCACCGGGAAGGCGGCCGCGTCCAGGCGTTCCGGCTCGACCTTGGCCAGTTCGAAGCCGTGGGACATCACACGGCCTCCGCCAGCTTCAGCAGTTCGGCACAGCTCTCGCCCTTGTCGGCGTAATCCTTCCAGGCGCTGGCAGCGGCGATCGCCTTCCATTTCTCCAGCGCGGCACTGTCGATGTCGTGAATGCCCGCCCCCGCCTTGCCGAAGATCTCGGCCACGGCCGCATCGTCCTTCTTGGCCTGTTCCTGGCCGAAAGTCTCGGCCTCCTCGCCGGCCTTCATGATCGCGTCACGCTGGTTCTGGGGCAGGGCGTCGAAGATCGCCTTGGACATGATCAAGGGTTCCAGCATGAACCAGAAGGCGCGGTCGCGGCCCGTGGTCAGGTTCTTGGCCAGTTCCTCCAGCCGGAACGAGATCAGGCTGGTCGACGAGGTCATGGCCGCGTCCACCGCCCCGGTCTGCATGGCGATGTAGAGTTCGTTGGACGGCATGGTGACGACGGCGGCGCCGGCCTCCTTCAGCATCAGGTCCATCTCGCGCGAGCCGCCGCGGATCTTCAGGCCGGCGGCGTCGGCGGGGTTGACCACGGCGCCGGTGCGGCTGGCGATGCCGCCCGCCTGCCAGACCCAGGCGACGATGACGACGCCCTTCTCCTCCAGGATCTTGGTGAAGGCCTGGCCGATCGCCGCCTTCTTCCAGCGCACCGCCTGGTCGTAGGACGAGACCAGTGCCGGCATCAGGCCGATGTTCAGCTCCTTCACCTCGCCCCCGGCATAGGAGATCGGGTAGAGGCTGAGGTCCAAGGCACCCTTT
>NZ_QYUK01000014.1 GCF_003590945.1 Oleomonas cavernae
CGAGGGCCTGGGCGAGAAGCAGGTGAAGGCACTGTGGGACTGGGGCCTGGTCCACGGCCCCGGCGATATCTTCCGCCTGGAGGAGCGCGACCGGCAATCGTTGACGCCCTTGCGCAATCGCGACGGCTGGGGCGCGCAATCGGCCAGGAAACTGTTCGAGGCGATCGAGCAGCGGCGCAAGGTGCCGCTGGCCCGCCTGCTCTTCGCCCTGGGCATGCGCCATGTCGGCGAGCGCAACGCCAGCCTGATCGCCCGCCATTTCGGCTCGGTCGAAACCCTGGCCGAGGCCTGCCTGACCACCGACGAACGCCGGGCCGAGGCGATGGCGGAGTTGCTCACCGTCGACGGCCTGGGGCCGATCGTGGTCGAGGCCTTCGACCAGTTCCTGGCCGAGCCGCACAATGCCGATACCTTGCGCGACCTGGTCGGGCTGCTCGATGTCCAGCCGCCCGAGGCGCGCGCCGCCGACAGCCCGGTCGCCGGCAAGACCGTCGTCTTCACCGGCACCCTGGAACGCATGACGCGCGACGAGGCCAAGGCCCGCGCCGAATCCCTGGGCGCCAAGGTTTCGGGCTCGGTCTCCAAGAAGACCGATATCGTGGTTGCCGGCCCGGGCGCCGGGTCCAAGCTGGCCAAGGCGACCGAATTCGGCGTGCAGGTCATGACCGAGGACGAGTGGCTGAGCCTGATCGGCGGCTGAGAGGTTTTCATGACGGGTGAGATCGACCGCCGCGCCATTCTGCTCGCCCGGGCGGTGGTCGTGCTGTTTCGGGATTTCGAGCTGGTCGCCCGCGAGGCGGAAATCACCGTGCCGCAGTACCGCTTCCTGCTGTTCCTCAAGCGGGGGCCCAAGCGGGCGGGGGAACTGGCCTTCGAGGCGGCGATCGGCAAGCCGACCGCGTCGGCCCTGATCGTCGAGATGGAAAAGCGCGGCCTGATCACCCGCGAGGCCGATCCCGACGATGCGCGCAGCATCCGCCTGCGCCTGACCGACCTGGGCCTCGACCGCCATGCCGCCTTCGAGACGGCCCTGGCGCGGCACCTGCAAGGCGTGCTGTCAGGGGGCGACGCCGACCGCATCCTGGAGGCTACCACCGAACTGGCCTATCTGATCGATGCCATGCGCGACCGCGCGTCAGTCGAATCAGTGGGCAATCTGATCGGCGACGAGCGTGATTGATCGGCGGTCTCTTGACGCGCCGCCGCCGCTATCGCCTTCTGGGCTTTGGTTGGGCGGGACGCGGAAGGCACGACTGTCGGCGTTGGGCGAACGGGGACTGGCATGACGACTTATCAGAAGGCAATTGCCGACGCCCAATTCGCTCTCTCCCAGCATTCCCGCCGGAACAACAAGGCAGCAAGGCTTCTCGAATGCTTGGACAGCATCAGGGCCGAGGCCGCCAAATTGGGCGACGAGCATCCCAAGATTGCCAAGGTGAAGGAATGCGAGGCATCGCTTCTGGTCGCCCTGGGGCAGAATGACGATGCCATCGCCGTGTTCAACGACCTGCTGGCCAAGCTGCCGCGCAAGCCCCGGCGCAAGCGCGTCAAGGCGGCAAAGAAGAAACTGGTCTATCTCGCCCGCCTGCTGAACATCTTCGAAACGATCCTGCGCGCCGGCGAACGCAGCCAGCGCGCCGCGGTCAAGCAGCAATTGCTGGGCGTCGTGCAGGCGAACCTGCCGGTGGTCTCCAAGTCGCTCGAGGAAATGCGCCTGCGCGTCGGCTTCATGAAGCTCGGCATGGGGCGCGACCATACGATCAATTTTCTCGATGCGCAGGCCAAGGGCCCCTTTGGCGACGAAGCGGCGATGGAGGCCCTCAAGCTCGCCATCGAGCAATTCATCTCCGACCCCCACGGCAGCCTCTACGAAAGCATCGCGGGGCGCCTGAACCGCAAGCGCCAAGCCAAGTGGTGGTCCTTGCGGGCCAAGCCGCTGAGCGAGACCTGGCTGCTCGGCAATGCGATCCTGCACGCCTATTTCACGCGGGAGACGGCAAAGGGCCTGCGGCCCGCCGATCTGCGCACCGGGACCATGGCCCAGGTGACGCAGACCTATATCGCCAAGGCCTCGATCTTCGGCCGCCCCAGGCTGAGCCGACTGGTGCCGCTGATCGGCGAGGAGACGATCTGGAGCGATGTCTACGACGGCGCCGAGGAAACGAAGCGGCTGATCACCGACGCGCTCTTCAACGCGGCCTTCACCAAAGGGCGCGCGCAGGACGCCGAGGTGACCGAAGACCTGCGCCTGAAGATCGCGCGCTGCGCCACCTGCCTGCAGGGCTTCTGGCAGCAAGCCGATTTGCGGGAGGATCTGCTCGGCCGGCTGGAGGAGGCTTGGTCGGGCATCGATACCCCACGCGCCTTCGTCGTGCGCGGCCAGATCGCCGTCGTTCGCAACGAGCACGACCGTGCCGAACAACTCTTCATGACGGCCGAGGAGCGCGACACCAGGCAGGGCCTGACCGGGTCGGGCCATTCGACCTTCATTTCGCCCGACCGGGTGAAACTGCGGGATTTCGGCATCGACAACAGCCCGTTTTCGGCCGACGCCTGCAAGTTCGAGCTCAAATTCGCCGACGAGGCGGACGGCGACGGGCCGGTGGCTGTAACCAGTGCCGATCCGATCTATTTCCGCCGCTATGCCGTGCCCTATGCCACCAGCCTGTGGGCATTGGCGCCCCGGATGCCCATTCACTTTCACGTGCTGGGCGATCTTGGCAATGTCGAGAACACCCTGGTTGCCCTGGGGAGGCCGGCGGCGCCTTCTCCATCTCGACCGAGACCCCCGCAGTCTCCAAGCCGTATTACTATGCCACTGCCCGCTTCCTGCGCGCCGCGGAATTCATGCGGCTGTTCAAGCGGCCCTTGATACTGACCGATATCGACATCGTCTTTCGCGACGATCCGGCGCGATACGTGCCGCGCTGGATCGAGGCCGGTGATGTGGGCGTCCGATTCTTCGACGCGGTGCGGGCGCGCTGGTCGGTCTCCCGCAAGCGCCTCCTGTACCGGTATCCCAAGTTCGAGCCTTGGCGCATGCTCAACGCCGGCTGCGTTTACCTGAAGGCGAACACGCAGGCCAAATCGTTTCTCGATGTGCTGGCCAACCATACCTCGGAAGCCATGGCACGCTTTGCCGACAATCGCGGTTCGAACTGGTGGATCGACCAGAACATTCTCTATGCGGTCTTCGTTGCGACCATGCGGCAGGGGTCGGCCAAGGTATTCAGCCTGGAAAACACCGGCATCCCCTTCGGCGGCTACGTCCCGGTCGAGGGAGATCTGGGCCGGTCGGCCGGCACCCATCCGGCATTGGCCTTGCTGCAGGCTTGACACCCCGGGAGTCTCGCCAATAGTTCGTGCCACGAACTAAAAGCCCGAGGAAGCGCCTGATGGAACTGACGCCCCAGCACGAGGAACTGCGCCGCACCGTGCGTCGCTTCATCGAGGCGGAGATAAACCCGCATGTCGACGCCTGGGAAGCGGAGACGATTTTTCCGGCGCATGAAGTCTTCAAGAAGATGGGCGACCTCGGGCTACTGGGCATCGCCAAGCCGGAGGCCTATGGCGGCTTGGGCCTCGACTATTCCTACAGCGCGGTGATGTCGCAGGAACTGAGCCGGATCAACTCCGGCGGTGTCGCCATGGCCATCGGCGTGCAGACCGACATGGCGACGCCGGCGATCGACGGCGCCAGGAATTCCTGGCGCAACTCGTCCGAACCGAAGCGGGCCAGCGCCGGCGTCGCCATGTCGGTCTGCACGCCGATGGCCATGGCGACACCGCCGGAGTTGATCCGGCTCAGTTCCTGCGACATCACCGCGCTGTAGGAATAGTCGAGGCCCAAGCCGCCATAGGCCTCCGGCTTGGCGATGCCCAGTAGCCCGAGGTCGCCCATCTTCTTGAAGACTTCATGCGCCGGAAAAATCGTCTCCGCTTCCCAGGCGTCGACATGCGGGTTTATCTCCGCCTCGATGAAGCGACGCACGGTGCGGCGCAGTTCCTCGTGCTGGGCGTCAGTTCCATCAGGCGCTTCCTCGGGCTTTTAGTTCGTGGCACGAACTATTGGCGAGACTCCGGGGTGTCAAGCCTGCAGCAAGGCCAATGCCGGATGGGTGCCGGCCGACCGGCCCAGATCTCCCTCGACCGGGACGTAGCCGCCGAAGGGGATGCCGGTGTTTTCCAGGCTGAATACCTTGGCCGACCCCTGCCGCATGGTCGCAACGAAGACCGCATAGAGAATGTTCTGGTCGATCCACCAGTTCGAACCGCGATTGTCGGCAAAGCGTGCCATGGCTTCCGAGGTATGGTTGGCCAGCACATCGAGAAACGATTTGGCCTGCGTGTTCGCCTTCAGGTAAACGCAGCCGGCGTTGAGCATGCGCCAAGGCTCGAACTTGGGATACCGGTACAGGAGGCGCTTGCGGGAGACCGACCAGCGCGCCCGCACCGCGTCGAAGAATCGGACGCCCACATCACCGGCCTCGATCCAGCGCGGCACGTATCGCGCCGGATCGTCGCGAAAGACGATGTCGATATCGGTCAGTATCAAGGGCCGCTTGAACAGCCGCATGAATTCCGCGGCGCGCAGGAAGCGGGCAGTGGCATAGTAATACGGCTTGGAGACTGCGGGGGTCTCGGTCGAGATGGAGAAGGCGCCGCCGGCCTCCCCCAGGGCAACCAGGGTGTTCTCGACATTGCCAAGATCGCCCAGCACGTGAAAGTGAATGGGCATCCGGGGCGCCAATGCCCACAGGCTGGTGGCATAGGGCACGGCATAGCGGCGGAAATAGATCGGATCGGCACTGGTTACAGCCACCGGCCCGTCGCCGTCCGCCTCGTCGGCGAATTTGAGCTCGAACTTGCAGGCGTCGGCCGAAAACGGGCTGTTGTCGATGCCGAAATCCCGCAGTTTCACCCGGTCGGGCGAAATGAAGGTCGAATGGCCCGACCCGGTCAGGCCCTGCCTGGTGTCGCGCTCCTCGGCCGTCATGAAGAGTTGTTCGGCACGGTCGTGCTCGTTGCGAACGACGGCGATCTGGCCGCGCACGACGAAGGCGCGTGGGGTATCGATGCCCGACCAAGCCTCCTCCAGCCGGCCGAGCAGATCCTCCCGCAAATCGGCTTGCTGCCAGAAGCCCTGCAGGCAGGTGGCGCAGCGCGCGATCTTCAGGCGCAGGTCTTCGGTCACCTCGGCGTCCTGCGCGCGCCCTTTGGTGAAGGCCGCGTTGAAGAGCGCGTCGGTGATCAGCCGCTTCGTTTCCTCGGCGCCGTCGTA
Organism: Oleomonas cavernae; assembly: GCF_003590945.1. Taxonomy (NCBI): domain Bacteria; kingdom Pseudomonadati; phylum Pseudomonadota; class Alphaproteobacteria; order Acetobacterales; family Acetobacteraceae; genus Oleomonas; species Oleomonas cavernae. The sequence continues at coordinate 5,282 of NZ_QYUK01000014.1, forward strand.
GACATCGCTCCAGATCGTCTCCTCGCCGATCAGCGGCACCAGTCGGCTCAGCCTGGGGCGGCCGAAGATCGAGGCCTTGGCGATATAGGTCTGCGTCACCTGGGCCATGGTCCCGGTGCGCAGATCGGCGGGCCGCAGGCCCTTTGCCGTCTCCCGCGTGAAATAGGCGTGCAGGATCGCATTGCCGAGCAGCCAGGTCTCGCTCAGCGGCTTGGCCCGCAAGGACCACCACTTGGCTTGGCGCTTGCGGTTCAGGCGCCCCGCGATGCTTTCGTAGAGGCTGCCGTGGGGGTCGGAGATGAATTGCTCGATGGCGAGCTTGAGGGCCTCCATCGCCGCTTCGTCGCCAAAGGGGCCCTTGGCCTGCGCATCGAGAAAATTGATCGTATGGTCGCGCCCCATGCCGAGCTTCATGAAGCCGACGCGCAGGCGCATTTCCTCGAGCGACTTGGAGACCACCGGCAGGTTCGCCTGCACGACGCCCAGCAATTGCTGCTTGACCGCGGCGCGCTGGCTGCGTTCGCCGGCGCGCAGGATCGTTTCGAAGATGTTCAGCAGGCGGGCGAGATAGACCAGTTTCTTCTTTGCCGCCTTGACGCGCTTGCGCCGGGGCTTGCGCGGCAGCTTGGCCAGCAGGTCGTTGAACACGGCGATGGCATCGTCATTCTGCCCCAGGGCGACCAGAAGCGATGCCTCGCATTCCTTCACCTTGGCAATCTTGGGATGCTCGTCGCCCAATTTGGCGGCCTCGGCCCTGATGCTGTCCAAGCATTCGAGAAGCCTTGCTGCCTTGTTGTTCCGGCGGGAATGCTGGGAGAGAGCGAATTGGGCGTCGGCAATTGCCTTCTGATAAGTCGTCATGCCAGTCCCCGTTCGCCCAACGCCGACAGTCGTGCCTTCCGCGTCCCGCCCAACCAAAGCCCAGAAGGCGATAGCGGCGGCGGCGCGTCAAGAGACCGCCGATCAATCACGCTCGTCGCCGATCAGATTGCCCACTGATTCGACTGACGCGCGGTCGCGCATGGCATCGATCAGATAGGCCAGTTCGGTGGTAGCCTCCAGGATGCGGTCGGCGTCGCCCCCTGACAGCACGCCTTGCAGGTGCCGCGCCAGGGCCGTCTCGAAGGCGGCATGGCGGTCGAGGCCCAGGTCGGTCAGGCGCAGGCGGATGCTGCGCGCATCGTCGGGATCGGCCTCGCGGGTGATCAGGCCGCGCTTTTCCATCTCGACGATCAGGGCCGACGCGGTCGGCTTGCCGATCGCCGCCTCGAAGGCCAGTTCCCCCGCCCGCTTGGGCCCCCGCTTGAGGAACAGCAGGAAGCGGTACTGCGGCACGGTGATTTCCGCCTCGCGGGCGACCAGCTCGAAATCCCGAAACAGCACGACCACCGCCCGGGCGAGCAGAATGGCGCGGCGGTCGATCTCACCCGTCATGAAAACCTCTCAGCCGCCGATCAGGCTCAGCCACTCGTCCTCGGTCATGACCTGCACGCCGAATTCGGTCGCCTTGGCCAGCTTGGACCCGGCGCCCGGGCCGGCAACCACGATATCGGTCTTCTTGGAGACCGAGCCCGAAACCTTGGCGCCCAGGGATTCGGCGCGGGCCTTGGCCTCGTCGCGCGTCATGCGTTCCAGGGTGCCGGTGAAGACGACGGTCTTGCCGGCGACCGGGCTGTCGGCGGCGCGCGCCTCGGGCGGCTGGACATCGAGCAGCCCGACCAGGTCGCGCAAGGTATCGGCATTGTGCGGCTCGGCCAGGAACTGGTCGAAGGCCTCGACCACGATCGGCCCCAGGCCGTCGACGGTGAGCAACTCCGCCATCGCCTCGGCCCGGCGTTCGTCGGTGGTCAGGCAGGCCTCGGCCAGGGTTTCGACCGAGCCGAAATGGCGGGCGATCAGGCTGGCGTTGCGCTCGCCGACATGGCGCATGCCCAGGGCGAAGAGCAGGCGGGCCAGCGGCACCTTGCGCCGCTGCTCGATCGCCTCGAACAGTTTCCTGGCCGATTGCGCGCCCCAGCCGTCGCGATTGCGCAAGGGCGTCAACGATTGCCGGTCGCGCTCCTCCAGGCGGAAGATATCGCCGGGGCCGTGGACCAGGCCCCAGTCCCACAGTGCCTTCACCTGCTTCTCGCCCAGGCCTCG
>NZ_QYUK01000015.1 GCF_003590945.1 Oleomonas cavernae
GATCGACCGCCGCACTGGCCTGGCTGGTGACGATGCTGGCATCGCTGCCGCCGCTGATCCGCCGCAACTCGGCCAGGCGCGAGACCAGCCAGAACGAGGCGAAGGCGAAATCGGTGACCACCGTGAACTGGCGCTGGCGCGCGGCGGCGCGCGCCCCTTCGATCCCCGCGCCGATCGCCGCCAGGCCATTTTTCATGCCGTCGAACAGGACGGCGCCCGAGTCGGTCAGGGCGACGCCACGCCAGACCCTGGCGAACAGCCGGAAGCCCAGAACTGCCTCGAGCGTGGCCACGTGATGGCTGACGGCGGACTGGGTCATGCCCAGTTCGCGCCCGGCCGCACTGAAACTGCCGGCGCGCGCCGCGGCGTCGAACACCGAGAGTTCGTGCAAATGCTGGTGCAGGAGGCTGCTTGCCATGAGTACCACTCATATATCCATCTCGACTTGATAGCTTTACCGGATCCCTGACGCTTCTCAAGCTGGCTGTGGTGAAGGCCGCTGGAGAGATAGCTTGGGCACGCGTGGCATGAACATCGTTGTGGTCATGGCCGACCAGATGACGCCGGCCGCCCTGCCCTTCCACGGCCATCGCGCGACCCGTGCGCCCAACCTGGAGGCGCTGGCGCGGGACGGCGTGGTGTTCGAGGCGGCCTATAGCAACAGCCCGCTGTGCTCGCCCGCCCGCGCCGTCTTCATGACCGGGCAATTATCGTCGCGCACCGGCGTCTACGACAACGCGGCCGAGTTCCGCTCGGACATCCCGACCTTTGCCCATTACCTGCGGCGGGCGGGCTATCGCACGCAACTGGCCGGCAAGATGCATTTCTGCGGGCCCGACCAGCTCCACGGTTTCGAGGAACGCCTGACCACCGACATCTACCCGGCCGATTTCGGCTGGACGCCGGACTGGGACCAGCCTCATCAGCGGCCGAGCTGGTATCACAACATGAGTTCGGTCACCGATGCCGGGCTGTGCGTGCGCACCAACCAGATGGATTTCGACGACGAGGTGATCTTCGCCGCCGAACGGGCGATCTATGACCATGTGCGCGGGTCGGACGGGCGGCCGCTGTGCCTGGTCGCCTCCTTCACCCACCCCCACGACCCCTATGCGGTGCCCGCCCGTTATTGGGATCTCTACTGCGACGACGAGATCGATCTGCCCCGGGTGCCGCTCGACCGCGCCGCCATGACCCCGCACGAGCAACGCCTGTGGCAGGTCTGCGACATGGGCAATGCCGAGGTGACGCCGGCCCATGTCCGCGCGGCGCGCCGCGCCTACTTAGGTGCTGTGGCCTATATCGACGACAATGTCGGGCGGATCAGGGCGGCCCTGGCCGCGACCGGCCTCGCCGACGACACCGTGATCCTGGTGACCTCGGACCACGGCGAAATGCTGGGCGAGCGCGGCCTTTGGTACAAAATGAACTATTTCGAGGGCGGCGCACGGGTGCCCCTGGTGGTTCATGCGCCAGGCAGATTCCAGCCAAGGCGGGTCGGCGAGGCCGTGTCGCTGGTCGATATCCTGCCGACGCTGACCGATATCGCCACCGACGGCAAAGGCCTCGCCCCCGTCTCGCCCATCGACGGGCGCAGCCTGCTGCCGCATCTGGGCGGCACCGGCGGCCACGACGAAGTCCTGGGCGACTATCTGGCGGAAGGCGCCGTGGCGCCGATCGTGATGATCCGGCGTGGAACCTTGAAATTCGTCCACAGCCTGGCCGACCCCGACCAGCTCTACGATCTGGCGACCGATCTGGACGAACGCCACAATCTGGCCGCCGACCCCGGCCGGACGACGCTGGTCGCGGAACTGCGCCGTGAAGTGGCGCAGCGCTGGGATCTGCCCGGGCTGGACCAGGCCGTGCGCGACAGCCAGCGGCGGCGCCACATGGTGGTCGACGCCTTGGGCATCGGCACCGCGGCGCCCTGGGATTTCAACCCGCCGCGCGACGCCAGCCGCCAGTACATCCGCAATCACATGGATCTCGACGACCTGGAAGCGCGCGGCGGGTTGAAATCCCAGGGCGCCGCGGTGCCGATGCCCAAGGCGTCGACCACCATGTGGCGCCGCCGCTGGCTGTCGCGCACGGCCTGGTCCAGCCCGGGCAGATCCCAGCGCTGCGCCACTTCACGGCGCAGTTCCGCGACCAGCGTCGTCCGGCCGGGGTCGGCGGCCAGATTGTGGCGTTCGTCCAGATCGGTCGCCAGATCGTAGAGCTGGTCGGGGTCGGCCAGGCTGTGGACGAATTTCAAGGTTCCACGCCGGATCATCACGATCGGCGCCACGGCGCCTTCCGCCAGATAGTCGCCCAGGACTTCGTCGTGGCCGCCGGTGCCGCCCAGATGCGGCAGCAGGCTGCGCCCGTCGATGGGCGAGACGGGGGCGAGGCCTTTGCCGTCGGTGGCGATATCGGTCAGCGTCGGCAGGATATCGACCAGCGACACGGCCTCGCCGACCCGCCTTGGCTGGAATCTGCCTGGCGCATGAACCACCAGGGGCACCCGTGCGCCGCCCTCGAAATAGTTCATTTTGTACCAAAGGCCGCGCTCGCCCAGCATTTCGCCGTGGTCCGAGGTCACCAGGATCACGGTGTCGTCGGCGAGGCCGGTCGCGGCCAGGGCCGCCCTGATCCGCCCGACATTGTCGTCGATATAGGCCACAGCACCTAAGTAGGCGCGGCGCGCCGCGCGGACATGGGCCGGCGTCACCTCGGCATTGCCCATGTCGCAGACCTGCCACAGGCGTTGCTCGTGCGGGGTCATGGCGGCGCGGTCGAGCGGCACCCGGGGCAGATCGATCTCGTCGTCGCAGTAGAGATCCCAATAACGGGCGGGCACCGCATAGGGGTCGTGGGGGTGGGTGAAGGAGGCGACCAGGCACAGCGGCCGCCCGTCCGACCCGCGCACATGGTCATAGATCGCCCGTTCGGCGGCGAAGATCACCTCGTCGTCGAAATCCATCTGGTTGGTGCGCACGCACAGCCCGGCATCGGTGACCGAACTCATGTTGTGATACCAGCTCGGCCGCTGATGAGGCTGGTCCCAGTCCGGCGTCCAGCCGAAATCGGCCGGGTAGATGTCGGTGGTCAGGCGTTCCTCGAAACCGTGGAGCTGGTCGGGCCCGCAGAAATGCATCTTGCCGGCCAGTTGCGTGCGATAGCCCGCCCGCCGCAGGTAATGGGCAAAGGTCGGGATGTCCGAGCGGAACTCGGCCGCGTTGTCGTAGACGCCGGTGCGCGACGATAATTGCCCGGTCATGAAGACGGCGCGGGCGGGCGAGCACAGCGGGCTGTTGCTATAGGCCGCCTCGAACACCACGCCGTCCCGCGCCAGCGCCTCCAGGTTGGGCGCACGGGTCGCGCGATGGCCGTGGAAGGGCAGGGCGGCCGGCGTCATCTGGTCGGCCATGACCACAACGATGTTCATGCCACGCGTGCCCAAGCTATCTCTCCAGCGGCCTTCACCACAGCCAGCTTGAGAAGCGTCAGGGATCCGGTAAAGCTATCAAGTCGAGATGGATATATGAGTGGTACTCATGGCAAGCAGCCTCCTGCACCAGCATTTGCACGAACTCTCGGTGTTCGACGCCGCGGCGCGCGCCGGCAGTTTCAGTGCGGCCGGGCGCGAACTGGCATGACCCAGTCCGCCGTCAGCCATCACGTGGCCACGCTCGAGGCAGTTCTGGGCTTCCGGCTGTTCGCCAGGGTCTGGCGTGGCGTCGCCCTGACCGACTCGGGCGCCGTCCTGTTCGACGGCATGAAAAATGGCCTGGCGGCGATCGGCGCGGGGATCGAAGGGGCGCGCGCCGCCGCGCGCCAGCGCCAGTTCACGGTGGTCACCGATTTCGCCTTCGCCTCGTTCTGGCTGGTCTCGCGCCTGGCCGAGTTGCGGCGGATCAGCGGCGGCAGCGATGCCAGCATCGTCACCAGCCAGGCCAGTGCGGCGGT
>NZ_QYUK01000016.1:300000-472903 GCF_003590945.1 Oleomonas cavernae
TGTGCTTGGGATCCCACAGTTCCGCCCAGGAGGTCGGCGCTTCCGGGAAGGTCTTGGTGTTGGTGACCAGCGTGATGTACCACGACACCGCGCCGACGCCCATCAGGCGGCCGTCGGGATAGCGGTTCTGCAGGTGGCTGAAGACATTCTTGGCGCCGGGGATCTTGGCCTCGTCCAGGGGGGCCCACAGTTCGACCGAGGCACCCTTCAGCATTGAGGTCTGCGAGATCATCGAGACGTCGGCCGGGGCCTGCTTGGCGCGGGCCGATTGTTCGAGCTGGACCAGCCAGGCCTCGCCCGTCGGCTCGGCGATCGACTCGATGGCGATGCCGGATGCCTTGGTGAATTCGGGGAAGATGTGCTTGTCGAAGCTGTCCTTGAAGAAGCCGCCATAGACGCCGACCTTCAGGGACTTCTCTTCCGCCCGCACGATCGACGGGAGGCCCAGGCTGGCCGCCGCCAGGCCGGCAACGCCGCCCGCCAGCACGCCGCGGCGATTGATCCCACGCTTTGCCAATACGCTCATGTCTTGATCCCCCGGAATTGGTCGTCTCCCGATCGAGAGAGAACAACAGTGACGCTCTTGTGAAAAAATGACAAAGAGTCGAAACTCACTTCGATCCTGATCGAAGTATGCGATGACATGACCCTGGACACGGCCGATTTGCGATTGTTGCGCGTCTTCGTCACGATCGTCGAGTCCGGCGGTTTCGCCGCCGCACAGAGCAAGCTGAACCTCTCGCTCTCCACCATCTCGAGCCACATCACCGGGCTGGAAACGCGGCTGGGCGTCACCTTGTGCAAGCGCGGCCGGGGCGGCTTCTCGCTCACCGCCGAGGGCCAGGCGGTCTATACCGAGGCGCACCGCCTGTTCGCCTCCATGGGCCAGTTCGATGCCCGCATGCGCGGGCTGAAAGACAAGCTGCACGGCACCCTGGCGGTCGGCCTGACCGACAACACCATCACCGATCCCAACGCGCCGCTGGAGCGGGTCTTCGCCCGTTTCGTCGAGCGGGCGCCGGAAGTCCGGCTGGATATCGTGACGCGGCCGCCCAACGAGTTGCTGCGCGACGTGGTCACCGGCGCCCTGCACATCGCCATCGCCAGTTTCCCGCGGGTGGTGCTGGGGCTGACCTATATTGAACTCTACAGCGAGATGCAGCGCTTCTATTGCGGCAAGGGCCACCCGCTGTTCGAGCTCACGGACAAGGAAATCGACGTCGACGAGGTGCGCCGCCACCGCATCGTCGGGCGCAACTACTGGGGCGGCCGCGACCTGAAGATCTTCGCCATCTCCGGCGCCCATGCCACGGTCGCCGACATGGAGGCCGAGGCCCGCCTGATCCTGACCGGCGCCTTTTTGGGCTACCTGCCCGAACATTTCGCAGCCCCCTACGTCGCCGCCGGCCGCCTGCGCGCCCTGCGCCCCGACCTGTTCTCACGCGAGCCGCTGTTCCAGGCCGCCTTCGACGCCAACCGCGCCGACAACGCCGTCCTCACCCTGTTCCGCAAGATCGTCCTCGAGGAAATGAAGGCGAAGGGATGACGGCTTAAGGTTTCGGTGGCACCCAGGCCGCCAGGAAGGCCTTCACCACGGTGGCCGAATTGTTGGCGGCGAACTGGAAGAAGGTGCCGATCTCGTTTTCGCCCGGGCCGCCGCCGGCAAGGTCCGACAGGCTGCGGAAGACGATGAAGGGCGTGCCGTTGGCCCGGGCGACCTGGGCCACGGCAGCGCTTTCCATGTCCAGCACCCGGGCCTGGAAGGTCGCGAAAACATAGGCGCGGAAGGCGGCGTTATCGACAAAGCTCTGCCCCGAGACGCCGTTGCCGCCCACTGTCAGGCGCGGCTGCCGGCCCAGGCAGCGGCCGGCCGTCGCACATTTCTCCAGCGTGACCTGTCCCGATACCTGGCGGGCGACGGCCAGCATGGCGGGGTCGGCCTCGAACCAGAAGCGTTCCTCGGTCGCGGCACCCTGGCCGGCGATGCGGACGGTCTGGGGAAAGATCATGCCGAAGTTCGCGAATTTCCGGGTCATGCCCTGGGGCAGTTGCCAGCCCTCGGGCGTCTCGCGCGCCAGGACGTTTTCCAGGTACTGGCCCCAGCGTTCGGGAATGACCACGTCGCCGATTTCCAGGGCAGGGTCGACACCGCCGGCAATGCCGCTGAAGACGATGGAATTCACCGTGAAATGATCCAGCGCCACCTGGGTCGCCATGGCGGCATTGACCATGCTGATGCCGCTGAGGAACAGCACGACCGGGCGGCCGTCGATGGTGCCGGTGGTGAAGTCGATGCCGGCGATTTCGACCTGCTGGGGATCGCCGACCGCTTTCAGCAGCAGGGCCAGTTCGGCATCGAAGGCCGACATGACCGCAATCCGCGAGGTATCGTCGCGCGCCTGGGCCGCCGCGCCGAAGAGCAGGCAGAAGACCACAGCCGCAATCAAACGCCATTTCGCCATAAGCTGTCGCTCCGTCTCACGCTGCCACGGATACAGCATAACCCCTGTCGTCATCCCGGCGAAGGCCGGGATCCATTGCGACATCGCGTGCTGCCCCAGAATGGATCCCGGCCTTCGCCGGGATGACGACGGTGTGTTGGTATCCGGCTAGCGCATGGCCGTGCGCAATGCCTCGATGGTCGCCAGCCGTGTCTGCAACCGCGGGCCGGCCAGTTCGCTGACCCGGGCGATCAGGGCCTCGGTCAGGGCGAGCAGGGCGGCGGAGGAATCCCAGGTGCCCTCCATGCCGATCTCGGCCGCGAGCGTGATCTTGGCATGCGCGGCCGCGGGCGCCTGCGCAGCGTCGGTCAGCAGGATCACCTCGGCCCCCTGCCCGGTCGCCGCCTGCGCGAAGCGGGCAAGATCCGGCGCATAGCGGCGGATGTCGTAGAGCACCACCACATCCTGGCGGCCCAGGTCGGCCAGGCGGTCGGGCCAGGCGCCGACTTGCGGGTCGGGGCGCAGCACGTTGCCGCGCACGATGTCCAGGTGCAGGGCCAGGTAATGCGCCAGGGTCTGGGTGAAGCGGCCGCCCAGCACCTGCACGCGGCGGCGCGGCTCGGCCAGGGACTTGGCCGCACGCTCGAAATCGGCCCGGGGGACATGGGCGAAGGTCGCGGTCATGTTCTCGACGATGCGGGCGGCGAAGCGGCCCAGGAAATCATCCCGCCGCGGCCGCCGGCTGGTCGCGGCCAGCCGGTCGAGCGGCGATTGCAGGCCGACCGCCACCTCGTGCTTCAAGGCCGCCTGGAAGGCGCCGTAACCGGCGAAGCCCAGCTTGGCGATGAAGCGCAGGATCGACTGGGCGCTGACCCCCGCCGCCTTGGCGAAGGCGCCGATCGAGCTCAGCCCCGCCATCGGATAGGTGGCGATGAGGTGGCTGGCGGCGCGGGCTTCACGGGGCGTCAGCTTGGCCAGGACCGCTTGAGTCCGCTCCAGAACCGTCCCGGCGACCACTGCCGGGCGCATTGCTGCTGCTGATTTCGCCATATTTTCCGCCCTCCCCCTTCCGGCCGGCGTTGGATCATTCGTTCCATCATTGACAGAATTGCGACAGTTTGGAACGCTCATTCGAAAGCAAGGGCGGCAACGTCCGGCCAGGGACGGCTTCATCGGTGCAATTTCTGCAACGGGTGTGGGGAGTTCAATCATGTCGGGCATTGTTGACGAAGAACATCGCAAGGACCTCCAGGTCCTGCACAGCATGGGCTATGCCCAGGAGCTGGACCGGCGCATGAGCGCCTTTTCCAACTTCGCCATTTCCTTCTCGATCATCTGTATCCTGGCCGGCGGCATCACCGCCTTCGCGCTCGGCTTCTCGGCCGGCGGCGGCGCTGCCATCGGCCTGGGCTGGCCGCTGTCGTGCATCCTGTCGCTGATCGTGGCGGCCTCGATGGGCCAGATCGCCTCGGCCTATCCGACCGCCGGCGGCCTCTATCACTGGGCCTCGATCCTGGGCGGCCGGGGCTGGGGCTGGGCCTGCGCCTGGATCAACCTGCTGGGCCTGGTCTTCGTCGTCGCCTCGGTCGACGTCGGCGTCTGGCTGCTGTTCAAGGACCTGGTCCTGGCCGGCGTCTTCGGGATGGATGTCTCGGGCTTCGACGCGACCTCGCAGATCATCGCCGTGGGGATCATCGTGATCACCCAGGCGATCTTCAACCACGTCGGTATCCGCGCCACCACGATCCTGACCGATTTCTCGGGCTATCTGATCCTGGCGGTGGCGATCGTGCTGACCATCGCCCTGCTGGTGGCGGCGCCGTCGCTCGATGTCGGCCGCCTGTTCACCTTCACCAACAACACCGGCGACGCGGGCGGCGGGGTCTGGCCGTTGGCCGGCTCGGCGATCATGGCCTTCGCCCTGGGCCTGCTGCTGCCGGCCTATACGGTGACCGGCTTCGATGCCTCGGCCCACACCTCGGAAGAAACCCGCTCGGCCCAGACCAGCGTGCCGCGTGGCATGCTGACCTCGGTGTTCTGGTCCTTCGTCTTCGGCTACTTCATGATCTGCTCCTTCGTGCTGGCCATGCCGGACACGACGGAAGGCGCCAAGCAAGGCTTCAGCGTCATCTTCTGGACCATCAACGGCTCGGCCATGCCGGCGGTGCTGAAGGATGTGCTCTATATCGGCATCGTCGCCGCGAACTACCTGTGTGCACTCGCGGGCCTCACCTCGCTCTCGCGCATGCTGTTCGCCTTCGCGCGCGACGGCGGCCTGCCCAAGGCCCTGGCCAAGGTCAGCCCCCGCTTCCGCACCCCGACCGTGGCGGTCTGGGTGGGCGCGGTCCTGGCTTTCGTCTCGACCCTGTATTCGCCGGCTTTCGCCGCCCTGGCGGCCGGCTGCGCGGTGTTCCTGTATCTCTCCTATGCGATGCCGATCGCGGCGGGCCTGCTGGCGGAAGGCAAGACCTGGACGACCTTCGGGCCGTTCAAGCTGGGCGCCATGTCCAAGCCCTTCGCGGTGATCTGCATCCTGTTTGCCCTGGGCCTGTTCTATCTCGGCATGCAGCCGCCCAACGACATCCTGATCAACTACAGCCTCGGCATCCTGGTGCTGCTGGTGGTGGGCTGGTTCGGTATCGAGCGGCGCCGCTTCAAAGGCCCGCCGGTGGGTGACGTGATCGCCAAGCGTGCCGCCGAGATCCGTGCGGCCGAGGTGGCGGTGGGCGAACGCGCCTGACCAATAGGAGGGGGCCGCGGCAGGCGCCGCGGCCCCCTTTTCTTGCCTAGCAAAAACGATAGTCGGGAGGAATGGATGCAGCCGGGCGAAGTCAAGTCGGCCAAGGACGCACGCGCCATCGTCGAGGCCAGGGGCCTGACCCACGTGAAGGTCGGCGTGTTCGATGTCGACGGCATCATGCGCGGCAAGTACATGAGCCGAGACAAGTTCTTCTCGGCGCTCGACAGCGGTTTTGGCTTCTGCGACGTGGTCCTGGGCTGGGACAGCCATGACCAGCTCTATGACAATGTCAGTTACACCGGCTGGCACACCGCCTATCCCGATGCGCCGGTCCGCGTCCTGCCCGCAACCTGCCGCGAAGTGCCGGGCGAGGGCAACATGGTGATGTTCCTGGCCGAGTTTGCGGAAGGGGCGGAGGCGGTGTGCCCGCGCGGCACCCTGCGCAAGGTCCTGGCCCGCGCCGCCGACCATGGCTTCAAGGTGACCGCTGCCGCCGAGTTCGAATTCTTCCTGTTTGAAGAAACGCCCCATTCGGTGCGCGAGAAGCACTACCGCAACCTCAAGAACCTCACCCCCGGCTTCTTCGGCTACTCCGTCCTGCGCTCCTCCGTCCATGCCGAGTTTTACGCCGAGTTGCTGGCCATGTGCGAGGCCATGCGCATGCCGATCGAAGGCCTGCACACGGAAACCGGCGCCGGCGTGCTGGAAGCAGCCCTCAATTACTCTGAAGCCCTGGAGGCGGCCGACCGCGGCGCCCTGTTCAAGACCTTCACCAAGGTCCTGGCGCAGAAGCGCGGGCTGATGGCGACCTTCATGGCCAAATGGTCTCACGACTGGCCCGGCCAGTCGGGCCACCTGCACGTCTCGCTCCAGGGCAAGGACGGCAAGGCGGTGTTCCACGACGCCAAGAAGCCACACAACATGTCCGATGCCATGCGCTGGTTCGTCGGCGGCCAGCAGGCCCTGATGCCCGAACTGCTCGCCATGGTCGCCTGCACGGTGAACAGCTACACCCGCCTGATCCCCGGCTTCTGGGCGCCGACCGACGCCACCTGGGGGGTGGAAAACCGCACCTGCGCCCTGCGCATCATTCCCGGCTCGGCGAAAAGCCAGCGGGTCGAATACCGGGTGGCGGCGGCCGATATCAATCCCTATATCGCGCTCAGCGCTGCCATCGGCTCGGGCCTGTGGGGGATCGAGAACAAGATCGAGCCCGATGCCCCGATCACCGGCAATTCCTATGCGATCAAGCATGCCACCAGGCGGCAGTTGCCGCGCACCCTGACCGATGCGGCCGGCCGCCTGGCCAAGTCGAAAGCCGCCCGCGACCTCTTCGGCGATGCCTTCGTCGACCATTATGCCGCCACAAGGCTGTGGGAAGAACGCGAGGCAAAGCGCGCGATCACCGATTGGCAACTGGCCCGTTACTTCGAGATCATCTGATGTCCACCATGCTCCGCACCATCAGCCCGGTCGACGGGCGCGTCTATGTCGAACGGCCGCTGGCGGTCCACAGCCAGATCGAAGCCGTTCTCGAACGGGCGGCGAAAGCCGCGGCCGGCTGGGCTGCCATCCCGCTCGAGACCCGCTTGGAGATCCTGGGCAAGGCGATCGATCACCTGGTCGCGGCCGGCGCCCAGATCGCGCCCGAGATCACCTGGCAGATGGGCCGCCCGGTCTCCCAGACCCCGGGCGAGGTGCGCGGCCTGGAAGAACGCGCCCGCTACATGCTGGCCCAGGCCTCGACCGCCTTGTCGCCGCTCGATCCCGGCCCCAAGACGGGTTTCATCCGCTCGGTCAAGCGGGTACCGCTGGGCGTCGTCGCCGTGGTGGCGCCGTGGAACTACCCCTATCTCACCGCGGTGAACGCGATCATTCCTGCCCTTGCCGCCGGCAATGCGGTGATCTGCAAGCACAGCCATCAGACGCCGCTGGTCGCCGACCGTTTCCAGGCCGCGCTGGACGCGGCCGGCCTGCCGCCCGGCACCTTCCAGCACCTGGACCTGTCCCATGCCGACACCGCGCGCCTGATCGGTGACGCCCGGGTGAACCATGTCTGCTTCACCGGCTCGGTCGCCGGCGGCCATGCGGTGGTGGAGGCGCTGGGGGGCGGCTTCGCCACCGCGGGCCTTGAGTTGGGCGGCAAGGACCCGGCCTATGTCCGGGCCGATGCCAATCTGGCCCACGCCATCGAGAACATCGCCGACGGTATCTTCTTCAATTCCGGGCAAAGCTGCTGCGGCATCGAGCGGGTCTATGTCCACGAAACCCTGTTCGACAGCTTCGTCGAGGGCGTCGTCGACCTCGCGCGGACATACCGCCTGGGCGACCCGACCGATCCGGCGACCAACCTAGGGCCGATGGTGCGGGCCAGTGCTGCCGATTTCGTCCGCGCCCAGGTGGCGGAAGCGCTGGCCGGCGGCGCCCGCGCCCTGATCGATCCCAAGACGTTCGAGCGCGATGCCCGGGCACGCCCTACCTGGCGCCCCAGGTGCTGATCGAGGTGGACCATGCCATGCGGGTGATGACCGAGGAAACCTTCGGTCCGGTCGCCGGCATCATGAAGGTGAAATCGGACGAGGAAGCGATCGCCCTGATGAACGACAGCCCCTACGGCCTGACCGCCGCGATCTGGACCTCGGATGCGCAAGCCGCCGAGTCGATCGGCGACCGCCTCGAGACCGGCACCGTGTTCATGAACCGTTGCGACTATCTCGATCCTGCCCTGGCCTGGACCGGGGTAAAGGATACTGGCCGCGGCGCCACCCTGTCGCGCGTCGGCTACGAGTACCTGACAAGGCCCAAAAGCTTCCACCTGCGCACGGTGATCTGATGACCGTCTCGGTCGACATCCCCTCTCCGCCGCGTGCGGGGAGAGGGAGGGGCCCGACGCCGAAGGCGGCGGGAGGGTGAGGTGGTCGGCGGGCCGCATTGCCCTATGCCAACCACCCACCTCACCCCACCCTCTCCCCCTGAAGGGCGGAGAGGGCTACCCTTCGCCGACAGGGCGAAGTGAGACGAAAAGAGAACCCATCATGACCGCCACCCTGAAAGGCGCCTGGAACTACCCCACCCGCGTGCTGGCCGGCCCGGGGCGCATCGCCGAGCTGGCCGATGCCTGCGCCACCGCCGGGATCAAGCGCCCCCTGTTCGTCACCGACAAGGGCCTGGCCCAGACCGATATCACCGCCCGGGCCATGGCCGTGCTGAAGACCGCCGGGCTCAATCCCGGCTTCTATGCCGATGTCCGCTCCAACCCGGTGGAGGCGAACCTCGACGACGGCCTCGCGGTCTACAAGGCGGGCCATCACGACGGCGTCGTCGCCTTCGGCGGCGGCTCGGCCCTCGACATCGCCAAGCTGATCGCCTTCATGTCGGGCCAGACCCGCCCGGTGTGGGATTACGAGGACGTGGGCGACTGGTGGACCCGCGCCGACCCCGCCGGCATCGCCCCCGTCGTCGCCGTGCCCACCACGGCGGGCACGGGATCCGAAGTGGGCCGCGCCGCAGTCATCACCAATGCCGCCTCCCAGGAAAAGAAGATCATCTTCCACCCCAAGATGCTGCCCGTGGTGGTGATCTCGGACCCGGAACTGACCGTCGGCCTGCCGCCCCACATCACCGCCTGGACCGGCATCGACGCCTTCACCCATTGCTTCGAGGCCTATAGTGCGCCGGGCTTCCACCCCATCGCCGACGGCATCGCGGTCGAAGGCATGCGCCTGATCAAGGAATACCTGCCCCGCGCGGTAGCCCGTGGCGACGATATCGAGGCCCGCGCCAACATGCTGGCCGCCGCCAGCATGGGCGCCGCCGCCTTCCAGAAGGGCCTGGGCGCCACCCATTCGATCGCCCATCCGCTGGGCGTGCTCTACGACACCCACCACGGCCTGGCAAATGCCGTGATCCTTCCCTATGTGATGGTCTTCAACCGCCCGGCGATCGAAGACCGCATGCCCCATCTGGCCCGTGCCCTGAACCTGAAGGAAGCGACCTTCGACGCCGTGCTGGCCTACGTGCTCGACCTGCGCAAGGCCCTGGGCGTGCCCCACAGCCTGGCCGAGATCAAGGTGCCGGCCGACCGGGCCGCCGAGATCGGGGTGATGGCGGAACACGACCCCTCGACGGGCAGCAACCCGCGGGTGGCCAAGGCCGCCGACATGGAGCGCATCTTCCGCGCCGCCCAGTTGGGCAACCTTGCCGCCGCCGCCGGATAAGACCATGACCAAGCCTGCCCTTCGCCTGCTCGTCGTCGATGGCAACACCGCCGCCGGCCGCGCCCGCGCCGTCGCCTCGGGCGGTACGGCATCGGGCGAGGGCTATGCCGCCGTGCTCCAGGACCTGGCACCCGAGGCCGCGATCGACATCTGCTATCCCGCCGATCCCGGCTCGAACCTGCCCGGTGTCTCGGAACTCGCCGCCTATGACGGTGTCGCCATCACCGGCTCTGCCCTCAACGTCTACAACGGCGGGC
The DNA here is from genome assembly GCF_003590945.1 of Oleomonas cavernae. Lineage (NCBI taxonomy): Bacteria > Pseudomonadati > Pseudomonadota > Alphaproteobacteria > Acetobacterales > Acetobacteraceae > Oleomonas > Oleomonas cavernae. The sequence goes on from NZ_QYUK01000016.1 coordinate 309,656, forward strand.
CGCAGATCGAGCCGCAGGTCGACCTGGCACGCAATGTGTTCCGGTCGGGCACGCCCATGTTCGGCTCGTGCTGGGGCTTGCAGGTGGCGACCGTGGCGGCCGGCGGCAGCGTGCGCGCCAACCCCCAGGGCCGCGAGATCGGCATCGCGCGCAAGATCCTGGTCAACGAGGCCGGCCGCGCCCACCCGCTGCTGGCCGGCCGGCCGCCGGTCTACGACGCGCTGTGCGTCCATCTCGACGAGGTCGAGACCCGGCCGGAGGGCATGACCGTGCTCGCCGGCAACGAGTTGAGCGAGGTCCAGGCGGCCGAGATCGCCCATGACGGCGGCACCTTCTGGGGCGTGCAGTACCACCCGGAATATTCCTTCGGCGAGATGGCCGCGGTGCTGCGCCGCTATGGCCCGGTGATGGTCGCCAACGGTTTCGTCCACGACGAGGCGGAACTGGCCCGCATCATCGCCCTCTACGATGGCCTCCACGCCGATCCACAGGACACGGCGCTGGCCTGGCAACTGGGCGTCGACCACCAGACCATCGCCCCCGCCGATCGCCACCGCGACCTCGCCAACTGGCTGGAGCACCTGGTGCGCCCGACCCGGGTACGGCGCGGGCGGTAGGGCGGAGTAGCCCTCTCCGCCCTCCGGGGGAGAGGGTTGGGTGAGGTGGGTGGTCGGCGTAAGGCGCGTCTGTTCCCGCCACCACCTCACCCTCCCATCGCTGACGCGACGGGCCCCTCCCTCTCCCCCGCAAGCGGCGGAGAGGGGGAGAAGAAGCTGAAACGGGGCGTCAACTGGATCGACGTGCCCGAAGCTTGAATTGAGGCAATCGTGGCGCCATGGTGGCGCCCTTCGCGCCTTGGGATTGGAAAGCAGCATGTCCGAAGTCATCACCACCGATGTCGCCATCATCGGCGCCGGCCCCGTCGGCCTGTTCGCCGTGTTCGAGGCGGGCATGCTGGGCATGAAGGCGGTGGTGATCGATGCCCTCGATGCCCTGGGCGGGCAATGCACCGCGCTCTACCCGGAAAAGCCGATCTACGACATTCCCGGCCATCCCGCGATCGACGGCCAGGGCCTGATCGGGCAGTTGGAGATCCAGGCCGCCCCCTTCGCGCCCTACTACCTGCTGGACCAGCAGGTGACCCACCTCGGCACCCAGGAGGCCGGGTTCCGCCTGCGCACCTCCAAGGGCGCCGTGGTCGAGGCCCGGGCGGTGATCGTGGCGGCAGGCTGCGGCGCCTTCGGCCCCAATCGCCCGCCGCTCGACGGGCTGGAGGCCTATGAAGAGGCCAAGACGGTCCAGTACCTGGTGCGCCGGCGCGAGGATTACCGCGACAAGAAGATCGTCATCGCCGGCGGCGGCGATTCCGCCGTCGACTGGGCCCTGAGCCTGGTCGAGGTGGCCGAGAGCGTCAGCCTGGTGCACCGCCGGCCCAAATTCCGCGCGGCGCCCGAATCCCTGCGCAAGCTCGACGACCTGGCCAAGGCCGGCGCCGTCGACCTGGTGGTGCCCTACCAGCTCGACGGCCTGGAAGGCGACGGCGGCATCCTGAACGGCGTGCGGGTGGCGACCCTGGACGGGCAGAAGCGCGTGATCCCGGCCGATGTCCTCCTCCCCTTCTACGGCCTGGCCATGACGCTGGGGCCGATCGCCGACTGGGGCCTGGGCCTCGATCACAATCACATCGCGGTCGAACAGCGCAACAGCGCCACCAGTGTCCCCGGCATCTTCGCCATCGGCGACATCGCCACCTATCCCGGCAAGCTCAAGCTGATCCTGTCGGGCTTCGCGGAAGCCGCCGCGGCGGCCCATGCCATTCACCCGCTGGTCTTCCCCGACAAGGTGCTGCACTTCGAATATTCGACCACGCGCGGCGTGCCGACGGCGGCGCAGTAAGCGGCGCGGTGCTCTCGATCGGCCTGTTCGCGCTGGCGGCCGTCGCCGAGATCGGCGGCTGCTTCGCCTTCTGGGCCTGGGCGCGGCAAGACAAGTCGATCCTGTGGCTGGTCCCCGGCCTGCTTTGCCTGGCCTTCTTCGCCTGGGTTCTGACCCGCGTGGAAGCGGATTTCGCCGGCCGCGCCTATGCCGCCTATGGCGGCATCTACATCGCCGCCTCGCTGCTCTGGCTCTGGCTGGTCGAGGGCGCGCGGCCCGACCGTTTCGACCTGATCGGCGGCGCGGTCTGCCTGACCGGCACCGCCATCATCCTGTTTGCGCCAAGGGGGCATGATCCAAACACATTGCGAAAACTTCGAAGATTTCGTATTTTGTGTGAAAGGAGCTCGCCATGGCCATCACGGTTCCTGCCACGGAATTCATTCGCCGGCCCGGCCGATACAAGGATGCCGCGAAGCACGAGCCTATCGCGGTGACCAGTCACGGCGTACCCGAGGTGTATCTCCTGTCGCCAGCCGAATACGAACACTATCGCCTGTTGAAGCGGCGGGAGCGTGAGGCTTTCCACCTCAAGGAACTGCCAGAGGAATTCGTCCGGGCGATACTGACGGCGCCCATCGATCCCGCATTCGAGGCATTCAACGACGAAGCGCCCTGATCGGGACTGTCGGGGATGGAAATCCCGGCGCCCAAGGTGGGCCACGTCATCGCCTATGCCTATGTTTGGCGGCAGGAATACGCAGCCGGTCAGCGGGAAGGCGCAAAGAACCGTCCCTGCGCCATCGTGCTTGCGACGGCACGTGACAATGGCGGGCGCCTCATCGTCACCGTCGCCCCTATCACCCACACCCCTCCGTCCGATCCCGCCGCCGCCGTCGAAATCTGGCCCCTCACCAAAAAACGTTTGGGCCTCGACGGCAATCGCTCGTGGGTAATCGTCGATGATCTGAACGTCTTCACTTGGCCCGGGTTTGATCTCCAGCCGGTGCCGCAGCGACCGGAAACGTGTCTTTATGGTCCCTTGCCGGGAGGCTTGATCCGCCAGATCCGGGCGGCAATAGCACGCTGCTATCCCTCCGCCGCCCTCTCTGATCGCGACGTTTAAGCAGCCTCCCTTTCCGCCGCCGGCCCTTCGCGCTATATCAGCCACATGTCCGGTGCATTCTCCTTCCTCATCCCCCTCGCCCTCGTGGTGGTCGTCGTGATCCTGGCCGTGGGCGTCACCGTGCTGGTGCGCGGCGGCGGTGACCGTCGGCTGTCGAACAAGCTGATGCAGTACCGCGTTCTGGCCCAGGCGGTGGCGATCATCCTGATCCTGCTCGCCTTCTATTTCGGCTCCAAGTGATGGTGAAGCTGGACCGCATCTATACCCGCGGCGGCGACAAGGGCCTGACCTCGCTGGTCGACGGCAGCCGGGTGCCCAAGCATGCCCTGCGCGTCGCGGCCTACGGCGAGGTCGACGAGCTCAATGCCACGATCGGCCTGCTGCGCCTGGAAACCACCGATCTCGCGACGGTCGACGCCATGCTGGGCCGGATCCAGAACGACCTGTTCGACCTGGGCGCCGACCTCGCCACCCCCGACGGCATCGACGGCGCCCTGCGCATCGTCGAGGCCCAGGTGACAAGGCTTGAGGGCGAGATCGACGCCATGAATGCGGCGATCCCGCCCCTGCGCTCCTTCATCCTGCCGGGCGGCAGCCGCGCCGCCGCCTTCGCCCACCTGACCCGCACCGTGGCCAGGCGCGCCGAACGGGCGATCAGCGCGCTTGGCGAGGTGGAGCCGATCAACATGGCGGCCTTGCGCTACGTCAACCGCCTCTCCGACCATCTCTTCGTCCTGGCCCGCCACCTCAACGACGATGGCGCCGCCGACGTCCTGTGGGTGCCCGGCGCCAACCGCTGATCACCCTGTTCAGGCATAGCGCCGCAGGTCCGCACTGGTGATTGGCTGCCAGATCATGGCGCGGCGCCAGGCGACGAGGCGTCCGATCGTGCCCAGTTGTCGACGGGCTTCCTCAAGGGTGGACTGGGCTTGGTCGCGCATCGTGCCGGCCGGCAGCATGCGCAGGGCCAGACTAGACCACTTGTAGGCTTCTCCGGGTTCGGCCGGTGGCCCGCCTCGCCCGCCAGCGCCAGGCCCGCCAGCCGCTGCTGCGACGCCGAATGGCCGCGCTCGGCGGCCCAGCGAAACCAGTTGTGCGGTTGTGCCGGATCTGACACCGGCGTCTCTCCGGCCTCGCTCATCAACCCCATGCGGTAGGCGGCGAGAACCGATCCCATATCGACTGCCTTCAGCAGCAGGTCGCGACCGCGGAAGGCATCGCGCGGGAAAGCGCGGCCCTGCCAACGCATGAAACCGATATGGCATAGCGCCTCAGCCTCGCCCAGGGCTGCGGCCTGCTCGAAATATTGCCGGGCCCGAGCGTCGTCCTGGGGTAGCCCCCTGCCCTCGAGATGAGCGACGCCGAGATCGCAAAGCGCTGCCGCGTTCTCCTGCTCGGTTGCTTTGCTCAGCCACGACAGCGCCTTGGCGTCATCCGGCTTGACGCCGCAGCCCTCGAAGTAAAGCCGCGCCAATTGGCGCTGCGCCACGGGATGCCCCTGGTCGGCCGCCTTCTTGGTCCAGCGGAACGCCGCCGCGGGACTTCGCCCAACGCCCAGGCCATCCGCATAGATGAGGCCGATGGCCCCCTGTGCAGTCGCGTTGCCGGAACGGGCCAGGGGCTTGAGATGGCGTCGGGCGGCAGCAAAGTCGTCGCGCTCAATCGGCTCGGTCTTTAGGAGCCATGACGGATCGACATCCCACACCGCCAAACCGATGCCGAACAGAAGAGCAACCCGTCGGGAAAATGTCATCAGACCCGCCGCAAACATTGAGATGGCCGATTGTATATGGGGACCACCTGCACGCCATCAAACAGCGAGCGGCGCGCCGAACGGGCGATCAGCGCGCTTAGCGAGGTGGAGGCTATCAACATGGCCGGCTTGCGCTATGTCAACCGCCTCTCCGACCATCTCTTTGTCCTGGCCCGCCACCTCAACGACAACGGGGCCGCCGATGGCGCCAACCGCTAGGCGGTCGCCCTACCGGCCACCGATGAAGTCGGTAATGGCGGGCAGGAGGCCATCGGCCAGGGGCAGGAGCGGGATCGCATAGGTCTGCCGGTTCAAGAACCGGTTCGCCGGGGCCCGCTTCAGCACATGGTTCATGCCCTCGATCAGGACCAGCTTCGCATCGGGCCGCGCCGCCTGCAGCAGGCGGGCGTCCGCCACGGAGATCTGAATATCGATCGTCCCTTGGACGATCAGCACCGGCACGTCCGTGCGGGCCAGTTCCGCCGCCGGATCCAGCGGCAGCCAGGAGATCAGGTAGTCCTGCACGCTGGGCCGGTAGAGCGCCGCCAGGTCCGGCGGCACATCGGCGACATGGCGCCCTTGGACCAGTTCGTCGGTGATGTGCTTCGAGGCGGCCTGCAGGGCCGCCGAAACACCCATTTCGGCAAGCTGGCGCTCGATCACCTGCGCCGCCGACTGACCCGCGCCGGCGAGGAGGATCAGGCCGGACACGCTGCCCTTCGGCGCCTTCTGTGCCGCCAGGGTCACGACCAGCGCGCCTTCGCTGTGCCCCAGCAGGTAGATCGGTCCGATTCGCGGGTCCTGCCGCAGGCTTTCGGCCCAGGCCAGGGCATCGTCCACAAAGGTCTGAAAGCGCAGATCCTCCTCCCGCGGGCCGGCGGGCCCACTTTCGGCGATGCCGCGCTTGTCCACCCTGAGGGAGGCGATCCCCTGTTCGGCCAGGCCGTGCGCCACCAGGCGCAGGCTGTTGTTGATCATGCCGGGCAGGTTGCCGTCGCGATCGACCGGGCCGGAACCGGCCAGGATGAGCACAGCCGGCACGCGGTTCCCCGCCGCCAGAGGCGGCAACGCCAGCGTGCCCTGGAGCAGGCCGAGGCTGACGGCTTCCTCGGTCAGGGCCAGGGCGGGAGCGGAAAGGGAGCCGACCATGCTGCCCAGCAGCGACAGCAGGAACACCCTCAACACGGCCCGCCAGTGCGCCGGCAGGCCGACCGGATATCGAGATTCTGCGCAAGACATAGCCATCCCCCTCCCAAAGTCGTGTAGTCATAAATGCGCCAAGCCCGCGACTGTCCGTCGCGGCGCCTTGCCAAGGCGGAATTCCCTGCCATTCTTGCTCGCCACGGTGGCCACCAGGCCTCGGGGGTGGCGCGCTTGGTTGCGGTTCGTTGACACGGCCGCAACCGCTTCATATGGTGCGGCGCGGCAAATGGGCAGGTCTGTTGCGGGCCTCCTCTATTGCTGACCCTCGGGCCAGGCGGCCCTGGTCACCAAGTGTTCCTTAAGAACAGGGCGGAGCGATAGTCCAATGAAGGTCCTGGTACCCGTCAAGCGGGTGGTCGACTACAACGTGAAGATCCGCGTCAAGGCGGACGGTTCGGGCGTCGACCTCGCCAATGTAAAAATGTCGATGAACCCCTTCGACGAAATCTCCGTCGAAGAGGCGATCCGCCTCAAGGAAGCCGGCAAGGCGACCGAAATCGTCGTGGTTTCGATCGGCCCGCAGGGTGCCTCCGAAACCATCCGCACCGCGCTGGCCATGGGCGCCGACCGCGGCATCCTGATCAAGACCGACGACGAGGTTCAGCCGCTGGGCGTCGCCAAGCTGCTGGCCGCCGTGGTGGCCGAGGAGCAGCCGGGCCTGGTCATCGTCGGCAAGCAGGCGATCGACGACGACTGCAACCAGACCGGCCAGATGCTGGCCGCCCTGCTGGGCTGGGCCCAGGGCACTTTCGCCTCCAAGATCGTGATCAACGACGGCTCCGCCGACGTGACCCGCGAAGTGGACGGCGGCCTGGAGACCATCACGGTGAAGCTGCCGGCGATCGTCACCTCGGACCTGCGCCTGAACGAGCCGCGCTATGCCTCGCTGCCCAATATCATGAAGGCGAAGAAGAAGCCGCTGGCCGACAAGTCCCCGGCCGACTACGGCGTCGACATCGCCGTGCGCCTGAAGACCTTGAAGGTCGAGGAGCCGCCCAAGCGCTCCGCCGGCATCAAGGTCAAGGATGTCGCCGAACTCGTCGCCAAGCTCAAGACCGAAGCGGGAGTGATCTGATCATGGCGATCCTCGTCATTGCCGAAAACGACGCCCAGTCGTACAAGCCCGCCACCCTGAACGCCGTCTCCGCCGCCAAGGCCATCGGTGGTGACATCCACCTGCTGGTCGCCGGGTCAGGCATCGCCGGCGTTGCCGCCGAGGCTGCCAAGATCGACGGCGTCGCGAAGGTCCTGACCGCCGACGACGCGGCCTATGCCAACCGCCTGGCGGAACCCCTGGCGGCCCTGATCGTCGCCCTGGCGCCCGGTTACGACTACATCGTCTCGCCGGCCACCACCTCGGGCAAGAACGTGACCCCGCGCGTCGCTGCCCTGCTCGACGTCGCACAGATCTCGGACATCGTGAAGGTCGTCTCGGGCGATACTTTCGTGCGCCCGATCTATGCCGGCAACGCGCTCGCCACCGTGCAGTCGTCGGATGCCAAGAAGGTCATCACCGTGCGCACCACCGCCTTCCCGGCGGGTGCGGTCGACGGCGGTTCGGCTTCGATCGAGGCCGTGGCCCCGGTTGCCAACCCCGGCCTGTCGACCTTCATCGGCGCCGAACTGTCGAAGTCGGAACGGCCGGAACTGACTGCGGCCCGCGTCATCGTCTCGGGCGGTCGCGGCATGCAGTCGGGCGACAATTTCCACCTGCTCGATGCCATCGCCGACAAGCTGGGTGCCGCTGTCGGCGCCAGCCGCGCCGCGGTCGACGCCGGCTTCGTGCCCAACGATTACCAGGTCGGCCAGACCGGCAAGATCGTGGCGCCCGAGCTCTACATCGCCGTCGGCATTTCCGGTGCCATCCAGCACCTGGCCGGCATGAAGGACAGCAAGGTCATCGTCGCCATCAACAAGGATGAAGAAGCCCCCATCTTCCAGGTCGCCGACTATGGCCTGGTGGGCGACCTCTTCAAGATCCTGCCCGAGCTGGAAGCGGAACTGTCGAAGTAACGCAACCAATCGGCTAGGCTCAAGCACGCACGACGCACAGACGGGATCAAGGTAATGGCGCTCAAGACGATTGGTGTCATCGGTGCCGGCCAGATGGGCAACGGCATTGCCCATGTCTGTGCGTTGGCGGGTTACGACGTGTTCCTGATGGATGTCAGTCTCGAGCGGGCACAGGCCGCGCTCGAGACCATCCGCGGCAACATGAACCGGCAGGTGACCAAGGGCACGGTCACCGCCGCCAATCGCGACGTCGCGCTGAAGCGCATCATGCCGACCGACGATCTCGACCAGTTCAGCGTCGTCGACCTGGCGATCGAATCCGCCAGCGAGAACGAGGCGCTGAAGAAGCAGATCTTCACCGCGCTGTGTCCCAAGCTGAAAGACAGCGCCCTGGTGGCGTCCAATACCTCGTCGATCTCGATCACGAGGCTTGCCGCGATCACCGACCGGCCCGAACGCTTCATGGGCCTGCATTTCATGAACCCCGTGCCGGTGATGCAGCTCGTCGAGCTGATCCGCGGCATCGCCACCGACGAGACGACCTACAACACGGTCCGGGAATTCGCCGTCGCCATCGGCAAGACCCCGACCTCGGCCGAGGATTTCCCGGCCTTCATCGTCAACCGCATCCTGCTGCCCATGATCAACGAGGCGGTCTACACCCTCTACGAGGGCGTGGGCTCGGTCGATGCCATCGACACCGCCATGCGCCTGGGCGCCAACCACCCCATGGGCCCGCTGCAACTGGCCGACTTCATCGGCCTCGACACCTGCCTGTCGATCATGCAGGTGCTGCACGAGGGCCTGGCGGACTCAAAGTACCGGCCCTGCCCCTTGCTGGTGAAGTACGTCGAGGCCGGCTGGCTGGGCCGCAAGACCAACCGCGGCTTCTACGACTACCGCGGCGAGACCCCCGTCCCCACGCGCTAAGGCGGCTTTCCTAAAAGCTGAAATACGTCATCCCCGCGCAGGCGGGGATCCACGGCTGTGGCAGGCCGGATCCGCTCCAGTATGCCCCGGCGGTGGATCCCCGCCTGCGCGGGGATGACGTGACTCAATAAATCGGAAGACGGCTCTCGCCCGATTTCGCCCTGGCACCATGGAAAACTGCCCCGTGGCACCATGAAAAGCCCTCTGGACCCAAATTTCATTGTGGTCTGGATCTACAAAATCACGCGCGGTTGCATCATCTTGTCTCTACCCAAAATGGGCGGTGGCTGGTAGCGACCCGTTCCCCCCATGCGGATCGATGACAATCGGCGCGGACGCTCCGACAGCACGCAGGGCCATGCCTTGCGCGAATGCCCCGCCATGGCAAAGGGAGAGCCAACATGACTCAGACGATCAACGGCACCGCCGGCAACGACACCCTGACCGGCACCGATCCCGGCAACCCGGGCAATCCCGATGGCATCGACATCATCAACGGCGGCGCCGGCAACGACACGCTGGTCGGCCTGGGCGGGAACGACGTCATCGAGGGTGGTGCGGGCGGTGATAACATGAATGGCGGCGCGGGCATCGACACGCTGAGCTTCGCCAATGCCGCCGGCGGCATGTGGGTCGTCTTGAACGGCCCCGGCCTTGGCGGTGAAGCGGTCGGCGACACGATTGTCGGGTTTGAGAATCTCGTCGGCTCCAACTTCAACGACATCCTCGCCGGCGACGGCGGCGCCAATGTGATCAACGGCCTGGGCGGCACCGACATCATCCAGGTCTCCGCCGGCGCCGACAGCCTGAACGGCGGCGACGGCGGCGACTTCCTCGACGGCCGGGGCGCCGGCGGCGCGATCACCGTCAACCTGGAGACCGGCGTCGGCGGCGGCGCCATCCTGGGCACAACCTTCTCCGGGTTCGAAACCGTGATCGGCTCCGGCTTCAACGACATCCTCACTGGCTACCTCAACGTCGGCAATACGATGGGGGGCATCAATGGCGCCGACACCCTGAACGGCGGCAATGGCAACGACACGCTGCTGGGCGACAGCTTCCTCAACGTCGTCGTCGATGCCAGCAACGGCGGCGCCGATACGCTGAACGGCGGCGACGGCAACGACTACATGGAGGGTGGCGTCCTCGGCGATGCGCTGAACGGCGGCAACGGCATCGACACGGCCGGCTACTATGGTTCGTCGGCAGCGGTAAACGTCAACCTGACCACGGGGACCGGCAGCGGCGGTGACGCCCAGGGCGACACGCTTACCGGCATCGAGAATCTGACAGGGTACATCTACAATGACTTCCTGACCGGCAACGCCGTCGCCAACGTCCTCACCGGCGCCGCCGGCGACGACCTGCTCGACGGCGCCGGCGGTGACGACCTGCTCAACGGCAACGAAGACAACGATCAGATCAACGGCGGTGCCGGCATCGACCAGATCAACGGCGGTGCCGGCAACGACGTGATCAACGGCGGCGATGACAACGACCTGATCGACGGCTGGACCGGGGCCGACGGCCTGCAGGGCGGCAATGGTATCGACACGGTCACCTATGCCCAATCCACCGCGGCCGTGAACGCCAATCTGACAACCGGCCTGGGGTTCGGTGGCTTTGCCGAGGGCGACACGCTGGCGGGCATCGAGAGCCTGATCGGTTCCATCTACAACGACTTCCTCACCGGCGGCGCCGGCGCCGACGTGCTCAATGGCGTCGACGGCGCCGACCTGCTCGGCGGTAGCGGCGGCAGCGATCAGATGATCGGCGGCAACGGCATCGACACGGCCACCTATGCCTTATCCACCGCGGCCGTGAACGCCAATCTGACAACCGGCCTGGGGTTCGGTGCCTTTGCCGAGGGCGACACGCTGTCGGGCATCGAGAACCTGCTCGGTTCCGCCTTCAACGACTTCCTCACCGGCGGTGCCGGCGCCAACGTGCTCGATGGCGCCGACGGCAACGACCTGCTCGGCGGTAGCGGCGGCGCCGATCAGATGATCGGCGGTAACGGCATCGATACCGCCGACTACTCGGCCTCCTCGGCCGCGGTCAACATCGTCGTCAACGTCAGCGCCTCGGGCGGCGATGCCACGGGTGACGTCCTTTCCGGCATCGAGAGCCTGCTGGGCAGCGCCTTCGCCGACACGCTGACCGGCAGCGCGGCAGGCAACGGCCTGCTCGGCAACGACGGCAACGACATCCTGGCGGGCCTGGGCGGCGCCGACAGCATCCAGGGCGGCAACGGCATCGATACCGCCGACTACACGGCCTCCACCGCCGGGGTCAACATCGTCGTCAACGTCAGCGCTTCGGGCGGCGATGCCGCGGGTGACATCCTCTCCGGGATCGAGAGCCTGCTGGGCAGCGCCTTCGCCGACGGGCTGACCGGCAGCGCGGTGGCCAACGGCCTGCTGGGCGGCGACGGCAACGATACCCTGGCCGGCCTGGGCGGCGGCGACAGCCTCCAGGGCGGCAACGGCATCGACACCGCCGACTATTCGGCCTCCGGCGCCGCAGTCAACATCTGGATCAGCGTCAGCGCCTCCGGCGGCGATGCCGAGGGCGACGTACTGAGCGGCATCGAGAACCTGGTCGGATCCGCCTTCAACGATACGCTGCAGGGCGAAGGTAGCAATAACGTGCTGGCCGGCGGGGACGGCGACGATACGCTGCGCGGTGGCGGCGGGGCCGATGCGCTGCAGGGCGGCAACGGCAACGACACGGCATCCTACGACAATTCGGGTGCCGCCGTGCAGGTCAACCTGGCCTTGGGAACCGCCACCGGCGGCAGCCACACCGCGGGCGACACCTTCAACAGCATCGAAAGTGTGCTGGGCTCCGCCTTCGACGACACGCTGACCGGCAGCGCAGTAGGCAACGTCCTGTCGGGCAACGACGGCAACGACACCTTGGCAGGCCTGGGCGGCGGCGACAGCATCCAGGGCGGCAACGGCATCGACACCGCCGACTACTCGGCGTCGAGCGCCGCGGTCAATATCTGGATCAGTGTCGGCGCGTCCGGCGGCGATGCCCAGGGGGACATCCTCTCCGGCATCGAGAACCTGATCGGGTCGGCCTTCAACGACACGCTGCAGGGCGAAGGCGGCAATAATGTCCTGGCCGGCGGCGACGGCGACGACACGCTGCGCGGCGGTGGCGGGGCCGATGCGCTGCAGGGCGGCAACGGCAGCGACACGGCATCCTACGACAACTCGGATGCTGCCGTGCAGGTCAACCTGGCCGCGGGAACCGCTTTCGGCGGCAGCCACACCGCGGGCGATACCTTCAACAGCATCGAGAACCTGCTGGGTTCCAGCTTCGGCGACTCGCTGACGGGCACCTCGGGCGCCAATGTCCTGAATGGCGGTGGCGGCGACGACAACCTGCTGGGCGGGGCCGGGGCGGACACGATCATCGGCGGCGCCGGCATGGATCGCGCGTCCTATGTCGGCTCCGCCGCGGCGGTGGCGGTCGATCTCGGCGCGGGCACCGCGTCGGGCGGCGACGCCGCGGGCGACATGCTGACCGGCATCGAGTACCTGGTCGGCTCGTCCTTCGCCGACAGCCTGACCGGCGATGCCGGCGTGAACCGCCTGGAAGGCCGCGACGGCAACGACACGCTGAGCGGCGGCGGCGGGGCCGATACGCTGTTGGGCGGCAACGGCGGCGACAACCTGACCGGCGGCGAGGGCAACGACAAGCTGCTGGGCGATGCCGGGGCCGACGCGATGACGGGCGGCATCGGCGACGACAGCTACGAGGTCGACGATGCCGGCGACGTCGTCACCGAACTGGCCGGCCAGGGCAGCGACCGGGTAACCTCGACCATCTCCTACACCCTGGGCGACAATGTCGAGATCCTGCTGTTGTCCGGCACGGCGGCGGAGGGCACGGGCAACAGCCTGGACAATTCGATCACCGGCAACGCCGTCGCCAACCTGCTGACCGGGCTGGAGGGCGACGACATCCTCAAGGGCATGGACGGCGACGACACCCTGGTGGGCGGCGCCGGCCGCGACTCCCTGGACGGCGGCAACGGCGTCGACACGGCCAGCTTCGCCGGGTCGAGCGCCGGGGTCACCGTTTCGGTGAACGGCACGGCCAGCGGTGGCGACGCCCAGAACGACGCCCTGCTGAACTTCGAGAACCTGGTCGGCTCGTCCTTCGACGACGCGCTGACCGGCGATGCCGGCGCCAACGCGCTGTCCGGCGGCGACGGCGACGATACGCTGCACGGCGGGGCCGGGGCTGACGTCCTGGCCGGCGGCAACGGCTTCGACACCATCGACTACCGCGACTCGCTCGTCGGGGTCGCCGTCGCCATCGGCGGCGGGCCCGGCAGCGGCGGCGATGCTGAAGGAGACAGCCTGAGCGGGATCGAGAGCCTGATCGGTTCCGCCTTCGACGACACGCTGGCCGGCGACGGCGCCGACAACCGGCTGGAAGGCGGCGCCGGGGCCGACACGCTCACCGGCGGCGGCGGCATCGACACGGCAAGCTATGCCGCCGCGGCAGCCGGCGTCTCGGTCAGCCTGGCGACCGGCAATGGCACCGCGGGCGAGGCCCTGGGCGACCAGTTGAGCGGCGTCGAGAACCTGGTGGGTTCGGTCTTCGGCGACACGCTGGTGGGCGACGGGGCCGACAACCGGCTGGTGGGCAACGATGGCGACGACCTGCTGACCGGCGGGGCCGGGGCCGACAACATCAACGGCGTCGACGGCGTCGACCGCGCCTATTACACCGCCTCGGACGCGGCGATCTTCGTCAACCTCGACCTGCGCACCAACTCGGGCGGGGATGCGGAAGGCGATGTCATCCGCAACGTCGAGGGCATCGTCGCCACCGCCTTCGACGACGAGCTGATCGGCAGCGACGCCGCCAACAAGCTGGAAGGCCGGGCCGGTGCCGACACGATCGACGGCGGCCGCGGCGCCGACGAGCTGATCGGCGGCGAGGGCAACGACAGCTTGACCGGCGGCGACGGGGCCGATCGCCTGGTGGGCGGCGAAGGGGCCGATGCCATGGCGGGCGGCGACAGCGGCGACAGCTACTATGTCGACGATTTGGGCGACGTGGTCACCGAACTGGCCGGCCAGGGCAGCGACCGCGTGACGGCCTCGGTCTCCTATACGCTGACCGACAATGTCGAGATCCTGACCCTGGCCGACGGCGGCACCGACGGTACCGGCAACGACCTGGGCAACTCGATCACCGGCAATGCCGCCGACAATACCCTGTCGGGGCTTCTCGGCGACGACACGCTGAAGGGCGGCGACGGCACGGACATCCTCGATGGCGGTGCCGGGATGGATCGCCTGTTCGGCGGCCTGGGCGCGGACAGCTTCGTGTTCCACGCCCTGGGCGAGGGCACCGACCGCATCGAGGATTGGGAGAGCGGCGACCTCATCCAGGTCGACCAGTCCGGCTTCGGCATCGACGGCGGCGTCGAGGTGGTCAACGGCACCTCGTCCGCCGGTCTGTCGGGCGACGTGTTCTTCTACCAGACCACCTCGGGCCGCCTCTACTTCCACGAGGGCGACACCGACACGCTGACCCAGTTCGCCGTCCTGACCGACAAGCCTCTCGAGCTCTCCCTCTCGGACTTCTCCCTGGTCTGAGGTGGAGGGGGCCGGGCGTTGCGGCGCGCCCGGCCCCGCTGACCCTCTCTGCCCCGGCGGCTTTCCGCCGGCCCCCGGCGGGTGGTGCTTGGTGCCCAAAATGGGCGCCAAGCACCGCCAATCCTCCCTGGATCGATGTAGACTGGCATCATGCGATCTTCCGGTGATTGCATCGCACAGGGGCGGGGGAATATCAGCGCCAGGCATCAGGCAGACGGTTGCCCGTCGGTGGCCTCATAGCCGCAGACATGGGCGCCGCGCGCCGACTTTGCCCCCAGCCCGATCACCGGGGATCGGCTTGGCCGTTGTCCATGCCGCAGGGACGCCGGCCGATCGCCATGGCTTACGTTCAGGGAGCAGTAATCATGACTCAGACGATCAACGGCACCGCCGGCAACGACACCCTGACCGGCACCAATGTCGGTGATGCCGCCAATCCCGACGGCATCGACATCCTCAACGGCCTGGCCGGCAATGACACGCTCCAGGGCCTGGGCGGCAACGACGTCATCGCCGGCGGGGCCGGCGCCGACGCCATGTCCGGCGGTGCCGGCATCGACACGTTGACCTATGCCAACGCCACCGCCGGCGTGCAGGTCGCCCTGAATGCCTTCGCCGGCAGCGGCGAGGCGGCCGGCGACACGATGAGCGGCTTCGAGAACCTCACCGGCTCCAATTTCGAAGACCAGCTCGCCGGCGACAGCGGCCACAATGTGATCCAGGGCGGCAACGGCAATGATTACATCCAGATCAGCAGCGGCAGCGACACGCTGGACGGCGGCGCCGGCGGCGCCGACCTCTTGGACTGCCGGGTCTGGGGTGCCGGGCTCACCGTCAACCTGACGGCCGGGACCTTAGCCGGGCCGGCACCGGCGGCGCAACGCTCAGCGGCTTCGAGTGGGTAGTGGGCTCCGGCTTCAATGACGTCTTCACCGCCAACGCCAGCGTGAACAGCATCCTGGGCGGGGCGGCGGCAACGACACGCTGAACGGCGCCGCCGCCAACGACCAGCTCTTCGGCGACAACTTCGCCGGCACCGGCGGCAACGGCACCGACACGCTGAACGGCGGCGACGGCAACGACTACCTGGAAGGCGGCAACGCGGCCGACGTGCTGAACGGCGGCAACGGCATCGACACCGCCGGCTATGCCGAATCGACCGCAGGGGTCACGGTCAATCTGTCGACCGGCGCCGCCAGCGGTGGTGAGGCCGACGGCGATACGTTGACCTCGATCGAGAACCTGACCGGCAGCGGCCAGAATGACGTTCTGACCGGCGACGCGGGTGCCAATGTGCTGAGCGGCGGCAGCGGCGCCGATATACTGGCCGGCCTGGGCGCCGCCGACGTACTGAACGGCGGCTTCAGCGCGGACACGGTCACCTACGCCGCCTCGGCCGCGGCCGTGTCGGTCAACCTGCTGACCAACGTGAACACGGGCGGCGATGCGGAGGGCGATTCGCTCATTTCCATCGAGAACCTGATCGGTTCCAACTTCGACGACATCCTGTTCGGCCATGCCGGAGCAAATGTACTGACCGGCGGCAATGGCGACGACGCGCTCCAGGGCGGCGTCGGGGCCGACGTGCTTGACGGCGGTGCCGGCATCGACAGGGTGAGCTACACTACTTCTTCCGTCGCGGTCGTGGTCACGGTTAACGGCGCGGCATCGGGCGGCGATGCCGAGGGCGACGTGCTCAGCGGCATCGAGAACCTGACCGGTTCGACCAACTCCGACACGCTGACCGGTGACGCCGGCGCCAACCTCCTCAGCGGCGGCGACGGCAACGACATCCTGCGCGGGCTGGCCGGCGCCGACACCCTGGCCGGCGGCAACGGCAGCGACACGGCGGACTATTCGACCTCGGCCGCCGCCGTCAATGTCACGGTCAACGGCGCCGCCTCGGGCGGCGACGCGGCGGGCGACGTGCTCAGCGGCATCGAGAGCCTGATCGGCTCCGCCTTCAACGACACGCTGATCGGCGATGCCGCCGCCAACGTCCAGACCGGCGGCGACGGCAACGACACCCTGCGCGGCGGCGCAGGCGCTGACATCATCGCCGGCGGCAACGGCACCGACCTCGCGGACTATTCGACCGCCGCGGCGGCCGTTGCCGTCACGGTTAACGGCACGGGAACGTCCGGCGACGCCGCAGGCGACGTGCTCGGCGGCATCGAGAACCTGACCGGGTCGGCCTTCAACGACGCGCTGATCGGCGACGCCGGCGTCAACACCCTGACCGGCGGCGACGGCAACGACTCGCTGCGCGGCGGCGGCGGTGCCGACAGCCTGGCCGGCGGTGCCGGCGCCGACACGGCGAACTATTCGACTTCTGCCGCCGCCATCACCGTCACGGTCAACGGCGCGGCATCGGGCGGCGATGCGGCGGGCGACGTGCTCAGCGGCATCGAGAGCCTGGTCGGGTCGGCCTTCAACGACACGCTCACCGGCGATGCCGCGGCCAACACCCTGACCGGCGGCGACGGCGACGACACGCTGCGCGGGGTGCCGGCGCCGACGCGCTGGTCGGCGGCAACGGTACAGACCTGGCGGACTACTCTGCCTCCGCTGCCGCCGTCAATGTCACGCTCAACGGCGCCGGGACGGGCGGCGACGCCCAGGGCGACACGCTGAACGGGATCGAGAACCTGCTCGGGTCCGCCTTCAACGACAGCCTGACCGGCGATGCCGGCGCCAATACGCTGAGCGGTGGCGACGGCGATGACACGCTGCGAGGCGCCGCTGGCGCCGACACGCTGCAGGGCGGCAACGGCACAGACACGGCCAGCTATGCGGCCTCGGCCGCCGCGGTGTCGGTCAGCCTCAACAGCGGGTCGGCGTCGGGCGGCGATGCCCAGGGCGACACGTTCTCCAGCATCGAGAATCTGCTCGGGTCCGCCCTCAACGATACGCTGACGGGTAACGCGAGCGTCAATGTGCTCAATGGCGGCGACGGGAACGACGCGATGCATGGCGGTGCCGGTGCCGACCAGATCATCGGCGGCAACGGCACGGATACGGCGTCCTATGTGAATTCCACAGCGGCCGTCACGATCAACCTGTTGACCGGCGCCGCCAGCGGCGGCGATGCCGCAGGCGATACGTTCAACGCCGTCGAGAGCGTGTCCGGCAGCAACTTCAACGACCTCCTGACCGGCACGGGGAGCGACAACGTCCTCGCCGGCAATGACGGCAACGACACCTTGGAGGGCCTGGGCGGCGCCGACACGCTGAACGGCGGCAACGGGATCGACACGGCCAGCTATGCCTCCTCGGCAGGCGCCGTGACGGTCAACATGACGACCAATGTAAACACGGGCAACGGCGCCCAGGGCGACACGCTGACCGCCATCGAGAACCTGCTCGGGTCCGCCTTCAACGACAGCCTGACCGGCGATGCCGGCGCCAACACCCTGGCCGGCGGCGACGGCGACGACACGCTGCGAGGCGCTGCCGGCGCCGACGCACTACAGGGCGGCAACGGCATCGACACGGCCAGTTACGCGGCCTCGGCCGCCGCGGTGTCGGTCAGCCTCAACAGCGGGTCGGCGTCGGGCGGCGATGCCCAGGGCGATACGTTCTCCGGCATCGAGAACCTGAGCGGTTCCGCCTTCGACGACACCCTCACCGGCGATGCTGGCGCCAATACCCTGGCCGGCGGCGACGGCAACGACACCCTGCGCGGTGCCGCCGGCGCCGACGTGCTGATCGGCAGCAACGGCAGCGACACGGCCAACTACTCGACCTCCGCCGCCGCCGTCAATGTCACGGTCAACGGCCCGGCATCGGGCGGCGACGCCGCGGGCGACGTGCTCAGCGGCATCGAGAGCCTGACCGGCTCGGCCTTCAACGACACGCTCACCGGCGATGCCGTCGCCAACCTGCTGACCGGCGGCGACGGCAACGATACGCTGACCGGCCTGGGCGGCGCCGATGTCCTCGCCGGCGGCAACGGCACCGACACGGCCAGCTACGCGGGGTCCGCCGCCGGCGTCACTGTCACCGTGAACGGTGGCGGCGTGGGCGGCGATGCCCAGGGCGACACGCTCAGCGGCATCGAGAACCTGCTCGGATCCGCCCTGAACGACACCCTGACCGGCGATGCCGCCGCCAACGTGCTGACCGGCGGCGACGGCGATGACACGCTGCGCGGTGCCGCCGGCGCCGACGCGCTGATCGGCGGCAACGGCGCCGACACGGCCAGCTACGCGGCCTCGGCCGCCGCGGTGTCCGTCAGCCTCAACAGCGGGTCGGCGGCGGGCGGCGACGCCCAGGGCGACACGTTCTCCAGCATCGAGAACCTGCTCGGGTCGGCCTTCAACGACATTCTGACGGGCAGCGCAGGCGTCAATGTGCTCAATGGCGGCGACGGGGACGACGCGATGCACGGCGGTGCCGGTGCCGACCAGATCATCGGCGGCAACGGCACGGATACGGCCTCCTATGTGAATTCCACAACCGGCGTCGCGGTCAACCTGTTGACCGGTACCGGCAGCGGCGGCGATGCCGCAGGCGACACCCTCAGCGGCATCGAGAACGTGACCGGCTCGAACTTCAACGACACCATCGTCGGCAGCGCGGGCGCCAATGCGATCAGCGGCGGCGACGGCAACGACACCCTGACCGGCGGCGCTGGCGCCGACACCCTGACCGGCGGCAACGGCATCGACACGGCCAGCTATGCGAGCGCCGCCGCGGCCGTCAACGTCACGGTCAATAGTGCGGCCTCGGGCAGCGATGCCGCGGGTGACGTGCTCAGCGGTATCGAGAATCTGACCGGGTCGGCCTTCAACGACATTCTGACCGGCGATGCCGGGGCCAATACGCTGACCGGCGGCGACGGCAACGACACACTGATCGGCTTGGGCGGCGCCGACATCCTTCAAGGCGGCAACGGCATCGATCTGGTTAGCTATTTGGCATCCGCCGCGGCGGTCAATGTGACCATCAATGGCGCGGCGTCGGGCGGCGATGCCGCCGGCGACGTCCTGAGCGGCATCGAGGATCTGATCGGATCGGCCTTCAATGACACGCTCGTTGGCGATGCCGGGTCCAACGAGCTGCTCGGGGCCGATGGCGACGACACGCTGCGCGGCGGCGGCGGGGCTGACTACCTCAGCGGGGGCGTCGGCATCGACACGGCCAGCTACTCGACATCGGCCGCCGGCGTCACCGTCACGGTCAACGGCACGGGTCGGGCGGCGACGCCCAGGGCGACAACCTGGACTCGATCGAGAACCTGACCGGCTCGGCCTTCAACGACACGCTCATCGGCGATGCCGGCGCCAACGGCCTGGGCGGCGGCGACGGCGATGACACGCTGCGCGGCGGTGCCGGCGCCGACAATCTGCAGGGCGGCAACGGCACCGACACGGCCGACTATTCGACCTCCGCCGCGGCCGTCACTGTCACGGTCAACGGCGCCGCAGCGGGCGGCGATGCAGCGGGCGACACGCTGGGCAACATCGAGAACCTGACCGGGTCGGCCTTCGCCGACACGCTGGTCGGCAATGCCGCGGCCAACGTCCTGAGCGGCGGCGACGGCAACGACACCCTGCGCGGCGGCACCGGCGCCGATACCCTCGCCGGCGGCAACGGCAGCGACACGGCCGACTATTCGGCATCCCTCACCGCGGTCGCCGTCACCGTCAACGGCGCCGCCGCGGGCGCCGATGCCGCGGGCGACGTGCTGAGCGGCATCGAGAACCTGACCGGTTCCGCCTTCAACGACATTCTGACCGGCGATGCCGGTGCCAACACGCTGACCGGCGGCGACGGCAACGACACGCTGATCGGCCAGGGCGGGGCCGATGTTCTCGCTGGCGGCAACGGCATCGACATGGCCAACTACTCGACCTCCGCCGCGGCGGTCAATGTCACCGTCAACGGCGCGGCATCGGGTGGCGACGCCCAGGGCGACGTGCTCAGCGGCATCGAGTACCTGACCGGGTCGGCCTTCAACGACACGCTCATCGGCGATGCCGCCGCCAATGGCCTGGGCGGCGGCAACGGCAACGACACCCTGCGCGGCCTGGGCGGCGCCGACGCGCTGGCGGGCGACAACGGCATCGACACCGCCGACTATGCGGCCTCCGCCGCCGGCGTCACCGTCACGGTCAACGGTACGGGATCGGGCGGCGATGCCCAGGGCGACACGCTCTCCGGCATTGAGAACCTGGTCGGGTCCGCCTTCAACGACACGCTGACCGGCGATGCCGCCGCCAATGTGCTGACCGGCGGCGACGGCGATGACACGTTGCGCGGCGCCGCCGGCGCCGACGCGCTGATCGGCGGCAACGGCAGCGACACGGCCAGCTACGCGGCCTCGGCCGCTGCGGTGTCCATCAGCCTCAACAGCGGGGCGGCGGCGGGCGGCGACGCCGCGGGCGACACGTTCTCCAGCATCGAGAACCTGCTCGGATCCGCCTTCAACGACACGCTGACGGGTAGCGCGGGCGTCAATGTGCTCAATGGCGGCGACGGGGACGACTCGATGCACGGCGGTGCCGGCGCCGACCAGATCATCGGCGGCAACGGCACGGATACGGCCTCCTATCTGAATTCCACAGCCGGCGTCGCGGTCAACCTGCTGACCGGTACCGGCAGCGGCGGCGATGCCGCAGGCGATACGCTCAGCGGCATCGAGAATGTGACCGGCTCGAACTTCAACGACACCATCGTCGGCAGCGCGGGCGCCAACGGGCTCACCGGCGGCAACGGCAACGACACCCTGCGCGGCGGCGCCGGCGCCGACACGCTGGCCGGCGGCAATGGCACCGACACGGCCGACTATTCGACCTCCGCCGCCGCCGTGAATGTCACGGTCAACGGCGCCGGCTCGGGCGGCGATGCCGCGGGCGATGTGCTCAGCGGCATCGAGAACCTGACCGGTTCCGCCTTCGCCGACACATTGGCCGGCGATGCCGGTGCCAACGTGCTCGCGGGCGGCGACGGCGACGACACGCTGGAGGGCGGCGCCGGCGCCGACATCATGCAGGGCGGCAACGGCAGCGACACGCTGTCCTACCAGGGTGCTGATGCCGCCGTGCAGGTCGATCTGTCGGCGGGGACCGCCAACGGCAGCAGCCACACCACGGGGGACAGCTTCTCCAGCATGGAGAATGTGCTGGGCTCCGCCTTCGGCGACGCCCTGACCGGCGATGCCGGCGCCAATGTCCTGGACGGCGGCGATGGCGACGACAACCTGGTGGGCGGCGCCGGGGCCGATACGCTGGCCGGCGGCGCGGGCATGGACCGGGCGGCCTATGTCGGCTCCGCCGCGGCGGTGACGGTCGACCTGGGTGCCGGTACGGCCGCCGGCGGCGATGCCGACGGCGACGTGCTGACCAGCATCGAATACCTTGTCGGCTCGTCCTTCGACGACAGCCTGACCGGCGACGCGGGGCTGAACCGCCTGGAAGGCCGCGACGGCATCGACACGCTGGCGGGCGGCGGCGGGGACGACACGCTGTTCGGCGGCAATGACAACGACAGCCTGACCGGCGGCGACGGTAACGACAGCCTGCTGGGCGAAGCCGGGATCGACACCATGACCGGCGGCACCGGTGATGACACCTACGAGGTGACCGAAGCCGGCGACGTGGTCAACGAACTGGCGGGCGAAGGCCGGGACCGGGTGAATGCATCGGGTTCCTATGTCCTGGGCGACAACCTGGAGATCCTGGAACTGACCGGCAGTGCGGCCGACGGCACGGGCAATGCGCTCGACAACTCGATCATCGGCAACGCGGTCAACAACACCCTCCTGGGCCTGGACGGCGACGACATCATCCAGGGCTTCGACGGTGACGACTTCATCGTCGGCGGCGCCGGGCGAGACAGCCTGGACGGCGGCAACGGTATCGACACGGCGAGCTTCGCCGGGTCGAGTGCCGGCGTCACCGCCGCGGTCAACGGCATGGCGACCGGCGGCGAGGCGCAGAACGACACGCTGCTGAACTTCGAGAACCTGATCGGCTCGAACTTTGCCGATGCCCTGACCGGCGACGGCGGGGTCAACGTGCTGTCCGGCGGCGACGGCGACGACACGCTGCGCGGCGGCGCCGGGGCTGACATCCTGGCCGGCGGCGACGGCTTCGACACCCTCGACTATCGCGACTCGCTCGTCGGGGTCTCCGTCACCATCGGCGGCGGGCCGGGCAGCGGCGGCGATGCCGAGGGCGACAGCTTCAGCGGGTTCGAGAGCCTGATCGGCTCCGCCTTTGACGATACGCTGGCCGGCGACGGCGCCGACAACCGCCTGGAAGGCGGCGCCGGTGCCGATGCACTGACCGGCGGGCTGGGCATCGACACCGCGAGCTATGCCTCGGCGCTGGCGGGCGTCTCGGTCAGCCTGGCAACCGGCAGGGGCACGGCCGGCGAGGCCCTGGGTGACACGTTGAGCGGCTTCGAGAACCTGACGGGTTCGGTCTTCGGCGACTCGCTGGTGGGCAATGCGGCCGACAACCGGCTGGTGGGCAACGCCGGCGACGACCTGCTGACCGGCGGCCAGGGCGCCGACTTCATCCAGGGCGGCGACGGCTTCGACCGGGCCTATTACACCGGCTCGAACCAGGCCATCTTCGTCAACCTGGACCTGCGCACCAATTCAGGTGGCGATGCGCAAGGCGACACGCTGCGTGATATCGAGGGCATCGTCGGCACCGCCTTCGACGACGAGCTGATCGGCAGCGCCTCGGCCAACAAGCTGGAAGGCCGGGCCGGCAACGACACGATCGACGGCGGCCGCGGCGCCGACGAGCTGGTCGGCGGCGACGGCAACGACACGCTGGTGGGCGGCGACGGGGCCGATCGCCTGGTGGGCGGCGCGGGTGCCGACGCCATGGCGGGCGGCGGCAGCGGCGACAGCTACTATGTCGACGATTTGGGCGACGTGGTCACCGAACTGGCCGGCCAGGGCAGCGACCGCGTCTCCGCCTCGGTCTCCTACACGCTGACCGACAATGTCGAGATCCTGGCCCTGACGGACAGCGCCGCGGACGGCAACGGCAACGGCCTGGCCAACACGATCACCGGCAATGCCATCGACAACATCCTGACGGGCCTCATCGGCGACGACACGCTGAAGGGCGACGACGGCAACGACACCCTGGACGGCGGCGCCGGCACCGACCGGCTGTTCGGCGGCCTGGGCGAGGACACCTTCGTGTTCCACGCCCTGGGCGAAGGCTACGACCGTGTCGAGGATTGGGAGGCCGGCGACCTGCTCCAGGTCGACCTGGCGGGCTTCGGCATCGAGGGCGTGGTCAGCGTGGTCAACGGCACCGCCGCCACCGGGCTGACCGGCGACGTGTTCTTCTACCAGACCACCTCGGGCCGCCTCTACTTCCACGAGGGCGACACCGACACCCTCACCCAGTTCGCCGTCCTGACCGACAAGCCTCTCGAGCTCTCCCTCTCGGACTTCTCCCTGGTCTGAGGTGGAGGGGGCCGGGCGCGCGGCGCGCCCGGCCCCATTTGCCGTAAAACCTTCACACGAATTTAACGCGGTCGAGACAATCAGGAAAACTTATTCCGTTAGGGTCGCTCCCGGTTCCCCAAGTAACCGGAGGCGTTCATGTCGGACCAAGATAACCGCTTTATCATGACCAGGCGCGGCCTGATCGCGCGCAGCGCCCTGATCGGTGCCGGCGCCATCGCAACCGCCCAGCCCTTCCGTGCCTTCGCGGCATCGGCCCGGCCCCGCTTCACCCACGGCCTGCAGACCGGCGACATCGTCGGCGACCGCGCGGCCCTGTGGGCCCGGGCCGACCGTCCGGCCCGCCTGAACGTGCAATGGGCGACCACCAGCGACTTCGCCAGCCCGACCAGCCTCGCCCCCGTCGACGCCCTGCCCGAGAGCGACTTCACCGCCCAGGTGATCGCGCAGGGCCTGCCGGCCGGCCAGCAGATCTACTGGCGCGCCGCC
This sequence comes from Oleomonas cavernae, assembly GCF_003590945.1. Taxonomy (NCBI): domain Bacteria; kingdom Pseudomonadati; phylum Pseudomonadota; class Alphaproteobacteria; order Acetobacterales; family Acetobacteraceae; genus Oleomonas; species Oleomonas cavernae. The sequence continues at coordinate 334,111 of NZ_QYUK01000016.1, forward strand.
TGGACCAACATCGACGATGTCAATGCCGTCTCCAACCCGGTGATCGGCCGCTTCCGCACGGCGCCGGAAGCCGCGCGTGACGTTACCTTCACCTGGTCGGGCGACACCTGCGGCCAGGGCTGGGGCATCAACCCCGACATCGGCGGCATGACGATCTACGAGACCATGAACCGCATGTCCCCGGACTTCTTCATCCATTCCGGCGACACCATCTATGCCGACGGCCCGATCCTGGCCGAAGTGGCGCTGCCCGACGGCTCCACCTGGCGGAACCTGACCCTGGAGGGCAAGCACAAGGTTGCCGAGACGCTCGACGAGTACCGCATCGCCTACAAGTACAATCTGATGGACGACAACCTGAAGGCCTTCAATGCCCGGGTGCCCATGTTCGCCCAGTGGGACGACCACGAGACCACCAACAACTGGTATCCCAGCGAGATCCTGACCAACACCGGCAGCGACACCCGCTACACGGTGAAGCGCGTCGCCCTGCTGGCGTCCCGTGCCAAGCGCGCCTTCCTCGACTACATGCCGATGCTGCCGGTGACCGACGCGGGCCAGAAGCGCATCAACCGCCACATCCCCTATGGCCCGTCGCTCGACGTGTTCTTCCTCGACATGCGCTCGTTCCGCGGCCCCAACACCGCGAACCTGCAAACGGAAGAAAGCGCCGACACCGCCTTCCTGGGCGACTCGCAGATCCTGTGGCTGAAGCGCCAGCTCCTGGCCTCCAAGGCGACCTGGAAGGTCATCGCCGCCGACATGCCGATCGGCCTGAAGGTGCCCGACGGCGCCCAGTGGGAAGCGATCGCCAACGGCGAGGACGGCACCGCCAAGGGCCGCGAGCTGGAGATCGCCCGCGTCCTCGCCTACATCAAGGAGAAGGACATCAAGAACGTGGTCTGGCTGACCGCCGACGTCCACTACACCGCGGCCCACTACTACGACCCCAACAAGGCGCAGTTCCAGGACTTCAAGCCGTTCTGGGAATTCGTCTCGGGCCCGCTCAACGCCGGCACCTTCGGCCCCAACGCGCTGGACGCGACCTTCGGCCCGGAAGTGAAGTTCGTGAAAGCGCCGCCCGCGGGCCAGGTGAACCTGCCGCCGTCGGCCGGCTATCAGTTCTTCGGCCATGTGAAGATCGACGGCAAGACCAAGGCCATGACCGTGACCCTGATGGACACCGCCGGCGCCAAGCTGTGGTCGACCGACCTGACGCCCGAAGCCTGATCGCGCCTTAAGGCCATTGCGATCCCGGGAGCCGCACCCTAGAGAATAAGGGATGCGGTTCCCGGAGCGCTTCAATCCCCGACACCTGCCCAGGCGGATCGCCCGGTTCCGCGTCATCATCGTCCGGCGGGCGAGCTGGAAGTTCGCCCTGGTCGCCTCGATCGGGGCGATGATCGCGATTCTGGGTGCCGTCGCGATCGGCGAATGGTCGGGACACCCCCTGCTGCTGGCCACCTTCGGGCCGACCGGGGTGCTGATCTTCGGCTTTCCCCAGGTCCCCTTCGCCCAGCCGCGCAACGTGCTGGGCGGCTACCTCATCGCCGGCCTGTGCGGCCTGGCCGTCTGCGCCCTGCTGGGCTCCGGCCCCTGGGCGCCGATCCCGGCGGTGGGGCTGGCCATGTTCCTGATGATGCTGTCGCAGACCGTGCACCCGCCGGCCGCGGGCCTGCCGATCGTCATCGCCATGACCGATCCCGGCTGGGCCTTCCTGGGCTTTCCGGTGATGGCCGGGGCCCTGCTGATGGTGCTGGCCGGCCTGCTGTTCAACCGGCTGGGCCGCCAGGCCGAACGGCAGGAGCGGTCGACCCGGCGCGGCCGCCGCGCCCGCGCCGCCGCCAAGGCACCGTTGCGCCCCCCACCCTGATTGGCTGATCCATGGTGCGTCCTTCGAGACGGCCCTTCGGGCCTCCTCAGGATGAGGACAATCTTTATGGCAAACAAAATCTCCTCATCCTGAGGAGCCGCCAAAGGCGGCGTCTCGAAGGACGCACGGCGCTTGTCCAAGGCGCTGACTAGCCGGCCTTGAAGCCGCGCAGGAAGTCGAGCGCCGCGGGCGAGGCCCAGTCGGCCGGGCCGACCAGGCTGCCCCGCCAGGTGCCGTCGGCGCCGATGATCACCGTGGTGGGCAGGCCCTTGACCCCTAGATCGCGGGCCAGCGCCATGCCCTCGTCGTGGAAGGCTTCCAGGCCCCGGGCCTGGTTGGCGTCCAGGAACTTGCGCACCACCGCCTGGTCGGCCCGGTCGACGGAGATCGCCACCACCTTGATGCCCTGGCCCCGGGTCGCCTCGGCCAGCTTGGCCAGGGAGGGCAGTTCCTCGATGCAGGGCGCGCACCAGGTCGCCCACAGGTTGACCACCAGGATCTCGCCCTTGAGGGCGCCCAGGGTGATGTCGGCGCCGGCGCCATCCTTGAACACCGTCGCTGGCGCTGGCTTCGCCGGGTCGGCCGCGATAAAGTCCGGCATTCCTGCCGGCAAGGCGGCCTGACGGGTGCTCGTACCGGCGGGCCACCAGACGGCGACCGCCCCGGCCACCGCCGCCACCAAGACGATCATCGCGACTACCGGCACCAATCTCATGTTCAACTCTCCCAGGGCGGCATGCCGGCCGTGACCAACAGCGCAGTTTCATCCATGTCCGACGACCAGACGACCCAGACCCCGAACGCCTCCAACACCATGTGGGGCGGCCGCTTCGAGCGCGGCCCCGCGGAAATCATGGAGCGCATCAACGCCTCGATCGATTTCGACCGCAAGCTCTACGCCCAGGACATCCAGGGCTCGAAGGCCCACGCCCAGATGCTGGTGGCGACCGGCATCCTGACGAACGAGGACGGCGCATCAATTGCGGCCGGGCTCGACCGCGTCAAGGCCGAGATCGAGCAAGGCAGCTTCGCCTTTCGCAAGGATCGGGAAGACATCCACCTGAATATCGAGGCGCGCCTGGCCGAGCTGATCGGCCCCGCCGCCGGCCGGCTGCACACGGCACGCTCGCGCAACGACCAGGTGGCGACCGATTTCCGCCTGTGGGTGCGCGACGCGATCGACCGGCTCAGCGCCCTGACCATGGGCCTCGTCGCCGCCCTGCTGGACAAGGCCGCGACTCATGCCGAGGTGATCATGCCCGGCTTCACCCACCTGCAGGTCGCCCAGCCCATCACCTTCGGCCACCACCTGATGGCCTATGTCGCCATGCTGGAGCGTGACCTGGGCCGCCTGCGCGATGCACGGGTGCGCCTGAACGAGTGCCCGCTGGGCGCCGCCGCCCTGGCCGGCACCTCGTTTCCCATCGACCGCCACCTGACCGCCAAGGCCCTGGGCTTCGACCGGCCCACGGCCAATTCGCTCGATTCGGTCTCCTCGCGCGATTTCGCGCTCGAATACCTCGCCGCCGCCTCGATCCTGGGCGTCCACCTGTCGCGCCTGGCGGAGGAACTGGTGATCTGGACCAGCGCGCAGTTCCGCTTCGTGACCCTGACCGACGCCTTCACCACCGGCTCGTCGATCATGCCGCAGAAGCGCAACCCCGACGCGGCCGAGTTGTCGCGTGCCAAGGTCGGCCGCATCATCGGCGCCCTGAACACCCTGCTGATCGTCATGAAGGGCCTGCCGCTCGCCTATGCCAAGGACATGCAGGAAGACAAGGAGCCGACCTTCGACGCCGCCGACGCGATCGAGCTGGTGGTCGCCGCCATGGCCGGCATGGTCGCGGACCTGACCCCCAACGACGTCGCCCTGCACGCCGCCGCCGGCAGCGGCTTCTCGACCGCGACCGACCTGGCCGACTGGCTGGTGCGGACCTTGAACCTGCCCTTCCGCGAGGCCCACCACGTCACCGGCCGCATCGTCAAGCTGGCCGAGACCCGGGGCATCACGCTCGATGCCCTGAGCCTCGCCGACATGCAGGGGATCGAGCCGCGTATCTCGGCGGATGTATTCGCGGTATTGTCGGTCGAGAATTCGGTGGCCAGCCGGGTCAGCTTCGGCGGCACGGCGCCCAGCGGGGTCAAAACCCAGATCGCCGCCGCCCGCGCCCGCCTCGGCCTGTAACGTTCAGGATTTCAGTCGATGACGCTCCAGAAACTCGTTGCCTGCCTGCTGATCGTCACCGCCGCCGCCTTGCCGGCGGCCTGCGGCAAGCGCGGCGCGCCCACGCGCCCGTCCGGCTCGACCGCCACGCAGCCGGTGCCCGAGACGGCGCGGCCCAGCCAGCCGTCGACGCCCGAGCAGGATTTCCCGATTCCCACCACCCGCCCGCTGCCGTAAGAGACCGCCCGCCGATGAATCACTTCGAGTATCGCGACGGCCGCCTCCACGCCGAGGGCGTATCGCTGGAGGCGATCGCGGCCCAAGTCGGCACGCCGTTCTACTGCTATTCGACCGCCACGCTGGAGCGGCACTACCGGGTCTTCGCCGATGCCTTCGCCGGCCAGAAGGCCCTGGTCTGCTATGCCCTGAAGGCCAATTCCAACCAGGCGGTGATCGCCACCCTGGCCCGCCTGGGCGCCGGGGCCGACGTGGTTTCCGGCGGCGAGCTGAAGCGGGCGCTTGCCGCCGGCGTGCCGCCCGCCCGCGTGGTCTTCTCCGGCGTCGGCAAGACGGCCGAGGAGATGGCCGCGGGCGTAGAGGCCGGCATCCACCAGTTCAATGTCGAGAGCGAGCCGGAACTGGAACTGCTCTCGACCGTGGCCGCGGCCAAGGGCGCGGTCGCCCCCATCACCATCCGCGTGAACCCGGACGTGGATGCCAAGACCCATGCCAAGATTTCCACCGGCAAGGCGGAAAACAAGTTCGGCATCGCCTGGGAGCGGGTGCGTTCCGTCTATGCCCGCGCCGCCGCCCTGCCCGGCGTGAAGGTGGTGGGCGTCGATGTCCATATCGGCAGCCAGTTGACCGCGCTGGAACCCTTCGAGGCGGCGTTCAGGAAGGTTGCCGAACTGGTCACCGCGCTGCGCGGTGACGGCCACAAGATCGAGCGCCTGGATTTAGGGGGAGGCCTTGGCATTCCCTATGAGGAGAATCGCCTGGTCCCGCCCGAGCCGACCAATTACGCCGATATCGTCAAGCGGACGACAGGGCACCTGGGTTGCGCTATCATCCTGGAGCCGGGGCGCCTGCTGGTCGGCAATGCCGGCGTGCTCGTAGCCAAGGTGCTTTATGTCAAGAAGGCCACCGCCAAGACCTTCGTGATCGTGGATGCGGCGATGAACGACCTGATCCGACCCACCCTGTACGAGGCCTATCACGGCGTCCTGCCCGTGGTCGCGGCCGACCCGGATGCCGTCACCACCCAGGTCGACGTGGTCGGCCCGGTGTGCGAGACCGGCGATTTCCTGGCGCTGGACCGGCCGATGGCGCCGGTCAAGGCGGGCGACCTGGTCACCCTGCTCTCGGCCGGGGCCTACGGCGCCGTCATGGCCTCGACCTACAATACCCGCGCGCTGATCCCCGAAGTGCTGGTGAAGGACGACCGCTTTGCCGTGGTGCGCGAGCGTGTCCCGGCGGAGCGGATCATCGCGCTCGACCACCTGCCCGGCTGGCTGACGCCGGCCGACAGCGGGGCCTGAGGCCATGGCGGGCGAGACCAGCAACGCGCGCTTCGGCCGCCGTCTCGCCGCCGCCCGCCTCGCCCTGTGGTGGGAGGCGCTGTGGCCCGCCCTGTGGCCGGGCCTGGGCGTCGCCGGCCTGTTCGTGGCCCTGGCCTGGGCCGGCGTGATCGAGCGCCTGCCCGCCACCATCCATGCCATGACGCTGGGCCTGTTCGGCCTGTGGCTGCTGTGGGCCTGGCGCCGGGTGCCCGAGGCCCTGGCCCTGCCGGCGCGCGAGCGCGCCCGCCGCCGCCTGGAGACCGACAATGCGGTGCCCCACCGGGCGCTGGAGGTGCTGGACGACAGCCTAGGCCTGGACAACGGCGACGACCCGATGACCCACGCCCTGTGGCACAGCCACCGCGCCCGGGCCGCCGCCCGGGTGGACGGCCTGCGGGTGAAGGCGCCTTCCCCTGAGCTGTTCCGCCACGACCCCTATGCCCTGCGCGCCGCCGTGATCCTGGCCCTGGTGGTGACCGGCGTGGCCGCCGGGCCGCTGGCCGCCTCGCGCTTAGGACAAGCCCTGGTGCCCCATTTCGGCCGGGGCGGGGCGGGCGGCGGCGGCGAGGCCACCGGCTTTACCGCCTGGATCACCCCGCCCGGCTATACCCGCCTGCCCCCGGTCTACCTGGGGGCCCAGGGGGCGGCACCCGGCTTGGGGCTACGCGTGCCCGCGGGTGCCAGCGTCATCGCCCGGCTTTACGGCACCGTCGCCGGCGCCATCGCGATCGACGACGAGGCCCGGGACCTGGAACAGATCGAGCCGGGCACCTTCGCCGGCGAGACCACCGTGACCGCGGGCAGCCTGTTGCGCCTGCTGGACGATGGCAGCGAGCTGGCCGCCTGGCCGATCGAGGTGATCGCCGACGCGCCGCCCACCGTGGGCTTCCCCGCCCCGCTGGGCGCCAGCGAACGGCGGTCCTTACGCATCGCCTTCGAGGCCCATGACGATTACGGCGTCGCCAGCGTCGCCCTGCGCCTGCGCTTAGGCGGCCCCGGCCGCCCCGGCGTCGAGCCCCTGGTGGTGGTGCCGCTAGGCGGCAGCACCGGCCGGCCCGAGGCCAAGGGCACGGTGTTCAAGGACCTGACCGCCCACCCCTGGGCCGGGCTGGACGTGATCGCCGAATTGACCGCGACCGATGCCATCGGCCAGGTGGCGCGATCCGCCCCCGTCACCATCGCCCTGCCCGAGCGCAATTTCCGCAATCCGGTGGCCCGCGCCGTGATCGCCCAGCGCAAGCGCCTGGTCGCCAACCCGACCCAGCGCCGCGCCGTGGCCCAGGCCCTGGCCGGCATCGCCGACGAACCCCAAGCCTATGGCGGCCGTCTGGCGGTGTTCCTCGCCCTCGATGTCGCCACCATCACCCTGGTGCGCCATGCCGCGCCCGAGACCGACGCCGCCATGGTCGACCTGCTGTGGGACCTGGCGCTCGACCTCGAGGAGGGCCGCGTGGCCGGGGCCGAGGCCGCCCTGCGCGCCGCCCAGGAGGCGCTGGAGCAGGCCTTGCAGAACGGCGCCTCGGATGCCGAGATCGCCCGCCTGATGGACGACCTGCGCGCCGCCATGAGCGAATACCTCCAGGCCATGACCGAGGAGGCGATGCGCCGCGGCATCGACCCCGACGCCGCCCAGGCCATGCCCAACGGCCAGATGATCACCAGCGAGGACCTGGCCCGCATGCTGGACGAGGCCCAGCGCGCCGCCGAAAGCGGCTCGCGCGAGGAAGCCCAGCGCATGCTCTCGGACCTGCGCGAGATGCTGGAAAACCTCCAGGCCATGCAGTCGATGATGGAGCCGGGCAGCCAGGCCCAATCGATGAACCAGGGCCTGAACGAACTGGGCCAGATGCTGCGCCAGCAGCAGCAGTTGCGCGACCGCGCCTTTGCCGAGCAGCAGCGCCAGCAGGGCGACGGCGCCATGCCCGGCGAGCAGGGCCAGCCCCGCCCCGGCCAGGGCAGCCAGCCGGGCCAGGGCGGCCAACCCGGGCGCAATGGCCAGCCCGGCGGCATGGGCCAGATGGCCGCCGACCAGGAAGCCCTGCGCCAGCAACTGGGCGATTTGCTGCGCCAGTTGGGCGAGGCCGGCGTGCCCCTGCCCGATGCGCTCGCCCGGGCCGACCAGGCCATGGGCCAGGCCCAGGGCGCCCTGGAAGGCAACAACCCCGGTGCCGCGGCGCAAGCCCAGGGCGAGGCCCTGAGCGCCCTGCGCGAAGGCATGGGCGCCTTGAGCGAGGAAATGGCCCGCCAACTGGGCACCGACCCCGGCCAGGGCCCGGCGGCCAAGGCCGCGCCGGCACCGACCGCGACCCCTTAGGGAGGCCCCGCCCCGCCCGCGACTTCGGCACCGGCGACGACGTGAGGGTGCCCACCGAAGCCGAGGCCAAGCGAGTGAGGGATATCCTGATGGAATTGCAGCGCCGCGCCGGGGATCGCAGCAGGAGCCAGGACGAGCTGGATTACATCAACCGGCTGCTGGAGCGGTTTTGAGGGGGTGATGGGGGAACAGGAGGATTCTGTTCCTGACCCTTAACAGGCCGTCGGAGCGCGCTGAGGCCGAAGGGGTCCGAGCCTTAGTCTAGTATTTGGTCGTCACATACGTGCCGAAGGTACCGTAGCATTGGAAGCCGGACTTGCGGTTCTTATGCGGGTTGAGGGAGCCGTCGTAGGTCTTCTTGTTGAAGGTTTTCCCACAGACCGAGCATTTGAAAACGTAGGTTGGCCCGCTCGCCGTGCTCAAGCCGGCACGACTTGAAGAGCGACCTGCCGTCGGGCTCGGCCAAGCGCCAGCCCGTTGTGTTGTTATGCGTGGCGTGCTGGATTTGCGCGGGATTGACTCTGTGCCTGTCGGCGTCAACTCTATCGGATAGCGCGCGGTGAAGGTCGTCTGTGTTGGCTTGGCGCCAAGGATGCTATCGACACGGTAGCTGCGCGGCTCGCCGTTGTCAGAGCGCACGGCCATGAGAAGAACGTCATCGGCCTGCGTTCGGCGTAGTGAGTAGGCCTCGATGAGCCGCGTTGACCGTTTCCCTTGCTGGTCTCGGTAGTCGATTTCCACAAGAAGCCGATTGGCGGCGGCAAACCTTATGACCTCAATGTAGCCTTGACCGGAAGTACCGACAGGCAGACCAACGATTCGGTCGCGGATTAGCATACTGGTTCCGCCAATCGGCATGGCCGCGAGCGCAGGAATCGCCTGGCCATGCAGCCAATCGAAGATTTCTGGAAGCGCATCCCAAAAGGCGGCCACCGGAAGCAGTGCGGGAAGCTGATGGTCCAGCATGTGAACCCACCCCGCCTCCAACTCCTCGCGGTGTAGTTCCAGGTCCGCGATTTGCGGCAAGCCTATACCCTTATGCTCACACTTCTGGCGCAGAACTTCGACGAAGCGCCGCGGCTCCGGCCGCGCCTCGGTGTTCCGATAGAGGTTCACGACGTCGTAGAGGTCACGCGGTCGCGTGCGCTCGGCCAGCGCGCGGAACTTCTCTGCGAAGGCCTCGACATAGTCATAGGCAAGCACGCTGATCCCGTCCTCGGGGGCGTCCGAGTACGGGTGGAAAATCTGCGTCTGAATGGGCGACAGGACGATCCGTTCGTCGGCGGTCAAATCGAGTTTGATCCGGGGCAAGCCGTGGCTCGACGAGATAGGGCCTTTGTAGCTGATCTTGCCTTGGCAGGAGATGGTGCCGCGCGGGTTCTGGTAGATATCAAACTCCTGGCGGGCGGCCGGCACTTCGATGCCAGTCTCGTCATAAATCCACTCACCGATCTCGGCGAAGACGCGTTTCAAGAATTCTTTGTCAAGGTGACCTTCGTCGCGCAGCGTGAAATCGAGGTCTTCGGAGAAGCGATAGGTCTCGAAGAAGCACTTCTTCAAGCAGGTGCCACCCTTGAACACCCAATTCTCAACAAGCTCCTCGTGGCTGTAAATGCCTGCGAGCATCCAGCCCAACACATAGTCTTTCTCGACGACATGAGGCGTGAGGGATGTCTGCTTTGCGATGGCAAGGAGTTCGCGTTTTTCGATCATGGCTGGTTCTCGCGCGCCCAGCTTTCAGGGATGCGCAGGCGCCACTTCGAGACGATGCGCGGACAAGCGAGTGCCGGGTCCAGCTTGGCATGACCTCCGCTCAGACGGTGTTGGCAGAGCTGAACGAGTTCGTCCGTGCCTGGCAGGCGCCGCTCTGCGAGGAAACCAAGGCGCTTAAAGACGGCCCCATTACCGAAACGGATCGCGTAATCGATAAGCTTCGCGTCATCGCGATCAGGTCGACGTAAATAGGCATTCAGACAGTCGGAAACGTGCTGAATGCCGCCGCCAAGAGACGGATCGTCGAGGATGTCGATCATCGTACGGTGAACGTCGGAAACGGCAACCCGGGTTTGATGCCGCCAGACCGGCTTGGTGCCGAATATCTTCCGTTCATCGACGTGCTTGAGGATGAATGGAACGCCGTGACGTTCCTGACGCTTCTCCCGCACGGCCTGCGCGGTCATGACCAAGACGTCTTTGAAAATCTGCTCGGTGAGGTCCCAATGCTCCGCGGCCGTACGGCCCCCGATGTAAGCAGGCGCGAAGAGCGCCGGCACCAGTACCCACGTATCATCAAGCACGCGCTCGGAACCTAGCGTGTCGATGGAGGCTGCCACATAGGCGCCGCGTCCGACACGGCTTAGCCAGCCTTGCTCCATCCATCGTGACAGGCGTTGGGCGGCGCTCGTACGGGTCAGATGCAGAGTCGCAGCAACGTCGTCGATATGGATCACATCGCCAGCTGCAACGAGCACCTGGACAAGTTGGGCGCGCCCCTGCGGTAAACTAGACAAATGTTTGTCCATACGCTTGGATTATCAAAAACTGCGAATTTAGACAGTTATAATATACTCATAAACACCGCCCATCAAGTTTTTCCAATTCGCGAAATTCGCACTAAATGCGAGTTTCCGCGTAGATAGTAACAATACCCTAGGCTGAATGTCAGCTGATCGCTGCGGGCACAAGTCCGACCCCTGGCGCTGGGTGGACCCTCCCTTCAACAGCCGACGTCCCGACTTCGGCTCTTAGTGCAAATCGGCACGCCCCTCGCAGCGAATGGACAGAATGCTCCCACAACAATCTCCCGCCCTTCCGGCTCCTCTTAGGTTATGACACGCTGAGCGTTCCCAACAGCGGTTTCTCCCATGATCCTCATCGGCCAATTCGACTCCCCCTTCGTGCGCCGGGTCGGCATTGCGCTCACCCTCTACGATCTGCCCTATGAGCACCGGCCGTGGTCGGCGTTCGGGGATGGGGAGAAGGTGCGGGCGTATAACCCGTTGGGCCGGGTGCCCACGCTGGTGCTGGACGATGGCGCGGTGCTGGTCGACAGCCATGGCATCCTCGATTACCTCGATGGCCTGGTCCCCGTGGAACAGGCCCTGTTCCCGGCAGCGCAGCCGGCGCGGCGCCAGGCGATGGCGGTGGCGGGGCTGGCCACCGGGCTGGCCGACAAGGCGGTGAGCCTGTTCTATGAGCAGCGGCTGCATGCGCAGGTGTCGCCGGTCTGGGTCGAGCGGTGCCGGGCGCAGATCACCGGCGTGCTGCGCGCGCTGGAAGCCGATCGGGCCGGGCGGGCGGGCGAGTACTGGTTCGGGCCTCGCATCGGCCATGCCGATATCGCCGTCGCCGTGGTGCTGCGGTTCCTGGCCGAGGTTCATGGCGACGTGGCGCGGGTCGCGGATTATCCCGCCCTCGCCGCCCATGCCGCGCGGCTGGAGGCGCTGCCGGCGTTCTTGGCCGTCCAGCAGCCGTTCATCCCGCCGGCGTGAGGGCCGGCGCTCAGCGGGCGAGCGCGCCGTCGACCGCGTCGAGCAACTCGTTCAGGGAGAAGGGCTTGAGCAGCAGGCCGGCGGTGAACTCGTCGAGGTCGGTCGCGTGCTCGAACTTGTCGGAGAAGCCGGTCATCAGCAGGATCGGCAGGGCCGGCTGGTCGCCGCTGAGCGCGAGCGCCAGCGCAATGCCGTCCACCACCGGCAGGCGGATGTCGGAAATCAGCAGGTCGAAATGCTCGTCCATGGCCAGGCGATAGCCGATGCCGCCATCCTCGGCCAGTTCCACATTGTGGCCGGCGGTGTCCAGCGCGCGGGCGATGAACTGCGCGACCGAGGTTTCGTCTTCGACCACCAGCACACGGGCCATGTCGAACCTCCTAAGGATGAGCCCGGCCAGCCTACGCCCGATCCACGCGCCAGCCTAGCGCGCCTGCGCCCTTTCCACCGCCGCGCGCAATTGCGCCAGGGTGAAGGGCAGCGATCGATGGCCGTGCGGGTTTGCATATGGGCCGAACTCTGTATAATTCGGAGTATTCATATTCTTCGAATGATCGGGACCGCTACAATGCGCGTGACCACCGCCGAATTCATCAAACGATACGGCAGCTTGGCGGACCGGGCACTGACCGAACCGCTGACCATCACCAAGAATGGCCGCGACCGGCTTGTCGTCCTTTCAGCGGAGGAATATGCCCGCCTCAAACGCCGGGACCGGCGGGTGATCCGGGCGGGGGAGCTGACCGACGAAGAGATCGCCCTGATCAGCAAGGCCGAGGTTCCGGCGGAATACGATTATCTCGACGCTGAACTGGCCGACGACAAGCCGTGACCTTGCCGGTTCCCACGCCGGGCCTGGTCATCCGCTATGCCTATCTCTGGGGCCGGGAGGCCGACGCCGGCCTGGAAGAAGGGCTGAAGGATCGTCCTTGCGCGGTCGTCATCGCCCATCGCGACCGGGAGGGCGAACTGCAGGTTTATGTCCTGCCCGTGACCCACGCCGAACCCGGTCGCGACCAGGCAGCCATCGAAATCCCGCGATTGGTCAAGCAGCGGCTGCGTCTCGACGGCGAAAGATCCTGGGTCGTGGTCGACGAGGCCAATCTGTTTGCCTGGCCAGGACCCGACATTCGCCCCGTTCCCGGCGATAGCAAACAGGGTTTCGCCTACGGCTTCCTGCCACCGGGCTTTTTCCGCCTCGTCCGGGACCGCTTTCTCGCCCTCGCCCGATCGGGTAAGGCATCAGCCACCCGCCGGAGCGAATAGCGAGCCTAGCGCCCCAGCGCCTTTTCCACCGCCGCGCGGAGTTGCGCCAGGGTGAAGGGTTTCAGCAGCATGCCTGCGACCAGGCCTTCGAGGTCGCCGGCGCGTTCGTATTCTTCCGTATAGCCGGTCATCAGCAGGATCGGCAGGGTGGGCTGCTCGGCGCTCACCGCCAGGGCCAGAGCGATGCCGTCCATCACCGGCATGCGGATGTCGGAGAGCAGCAGGTCGAAGCGTTCGGCGGTGACGAGGCCGTAGGCAGCGCCACCGTCCTGGACCAGGACCACGGTGTGGCCGGCGGTATCGAGCGCGCGGGCGATGAAATGGGCGACGGCGGGTTCGTCTTCAGCCACCAGCACCCGTGCCATCCGCGCCCGGCCCGCTCAGTCGTCCACGACGCCGATGAAGGGCAGTTCGCGGAAGCAGTTGGCGACGTCCATGCCATAGCCGACGACGAAACGCTCGGGGCATTCGAAGCCGACGTATTCAGCGCTCAGCGCATTCTCGCGCCGCTTGGGCTTGTCCAGGAGGACGCACAAGGTCACCTTGGCGCCGCGCGCGGCCATCAGGTCCTTGGCGAAGGAGAGGGTGCGGCCCGATTCGAGGATGTCGTCGATCAGCAGCAGCTTCTTGTCGCGCACGAAGACGCCGATGTCGCGCTGGATCGTCACCTGGCCGGAGCTCACCCTGCCGTCGCCATAGGACGAGAGCATGACGAAGTCGACCTCGACCTCCGCGCCATGGGCGTGGAGCGCGCGCAAGAGGTCGGCGGCGAAGACGAAGCTGCCTTTCAGCACGGGGATGGCGACGAAATCGGTGCCCAGCTTGGCGATGATTTCCTGGGCCAGCTCGTCGACGCGCCTTGCGATGGTCGCCGCGTCGAACAGCACGCGGACAGGCTTGCCGCGGGCCACGGTCCGGGTCATGGGGTCTCTCCGAAGGTGACGGCAACCTTGGTCGCCTCGTGGGGCGGTGCCGCGAAGCGCACCTTGTATTGAACCTGCGCCCCGGCGCCGACCACGGCAGGCTCGGGGATCGCCATTTCCCGGCGCAGCACGCGGCCCTGGTCGTCGAGCAGGCTGACCCACAGGGGCGGCACCGGCCGTTCGCCCTCCAGGGTGGAGCGCACGGTGCCCGACACGGTGAGGATTTCCGAGCCGCCTTCGCTACTGCGCTCGGTCACCGGCTCGGCCAGGACCAGGCCATAGGCCGCAACGCGCAGGCCGACCAGTTCGTAGAGCTTGCCCGCCGGCGGCCAGGCCGCCACCACACGGTCGCGGTACAGGGCGGCGGCGCCCAGGGCGCCGGCCAGAATCACGACGAAGAGCAGCCAGCCCACGGCGCCGGCGCGGCGGCGCGGCCGCGGGGGGCCGGGCAGGTTGGCGATCTTCTCCGGCACGCCGCTCACCCCGGCGGCGCCGTGCTGGCGCACCGGCTCGGTCAGGTCGACGGTGCGCGGCATGTCGGCCGGCGGCGCCTGGAACCAGACATTGCCGCATTTGGCGCAACGCACCTCACGCCCCGCCGGGCTGAGCGCCGCCGGCGGCAGCAGGTAACGGGTGCTGCAGGAAGGACAGGTAAGGATCATGCGCAAGGTTCTGGGAAAGGCATTCCGGCGTTTATAGGCGAGCGGGACCCGCCCTGCCAACCACTGCCATGGCGCAGCGGTACGATAGGGAGTGGTTCGCCAGGATCAACCGCTTGGCCGCCAATGTCGAGAGAAGCTAACGACTCCCTCTCCGCCGCTTGCGGGGGAGAGGGAAGGGGCCCGTCGCGAAGCGATGGGAAGGGTGAGGTGGTGGGTCGGACAGAGCGTGATTTACGCCATCGACCCACCTCACCCAACCCTCTCCCCCCTGAGGGCGGAGAGGGCTTAACGGTGGCGGGCCGGCCCGACTTTACGGCCCGGGCCGCTTCATGCCATGGTGCCGCCATTCATGGCCAGGCGTTTGGGATGGTTCGGTTCGATAATGTCGGGATGCGCTATGGTACCGGCCACGAGGTGCTGCGCGACGTTTCGTTCGAGTTGCCGCGCGGCTCGCTCACCTATCTGACGGGGGCGAGCGGGGCCGGCAAGTCGTCACTGCTCAAGCTGATGTTCCTGGCCCACCGGCCGTCGCGCGGGGTGGTCGAACTGTTCGGCAAGGACCTGTCGCGCCTGCCGCGCACCCAACTGCCCGAGCTGCGCCGCCAGATCGGCGTCGTCTACCAGGATTTCCGCCTGATCGACCATATGAGCGTGTTCGACAATGTCGCCCTGCCCATGCGCGTCTCGCGCCGCCCGGCGATGGAGATCAACGCCCATGTCGAGGAACTGCTGGGCTGGGTGGGCCTCGCCGACAAGATCGCCGCCACCCCGCCCGAACTCTCGGGCGGCGAGCAGCAGCGCGTGGCCATCGCCCGCGCCGTCATCGCCCGTCCGCGCCTCCTCCTGGCCGACGAGCCCACGGGCAGCGTCGACCCTGAGATGGGCGACCGCCTGATGCACCTGTTCCTTGAGCTCAACCGGATCGGCACCACCATCCTGATCGCCACCCATGATGTTGCCATGATGGAGCGTCATCGTGCCCCGGTGATGCGCCTGATCCGCGGCGAGCTGGCGGTCAGCCGGCCCGGCCGGGCCGCCTGAGACGGAACCCGGCCGCCGATGCTGTTCGACCACCTTCACCTGCTGCCGCGCGGCGCCCTGTCCAGCCGCCTGATCCCGGCGATCATCGCCACCATGGTCCTGCTGCTGACGCTTGGCGCCGCCGGGGCGGTGGCGATCGACGTCTCGCTCTCCAGCTTCCAGGCCGAACTGTCGGGCCGCTATACGGTCGAACTGCCGGCGACCGAGATCGGCGGCATCGACGAGGAGAAGATCGCCGAGGTGGTCGACCTGCTGGCCGAGACCCAGGGCGTCATCGCCGCCGAGGTGGTGCCGGCGCCGACCATCGAACGCCTGCTGCAACCCTGGCTGGGCGGCCAGGCGGCGATGGCCGACCTGCCCCTGCCCGTCCTGATCGATATCGTCGCCACGCCGGGCACCGCGCTGGATACGCAAGGCCTGGCGACCCGCATCGAGACAATCGTCAAGGGCGCGCGGGTCGAGGCGGCGGTCGAGAGCATGGACGAGATCGCCTCGCTGGCGGAAGTCATCGAACTTGCCGCCTATGCCATCGTGGCGCTGGTCGCCGCCTGCCTGGCCGCGGTGATCGTCTTTGCCACCCGTTCGGGCCTCGCCGCGCATTTCGGCATCATCGAGATCGTCCACCAGATCGGCGCGCGCGAGGCCGCCATCGCCCGCGAGTTCGAGCGCCACTTCTTCCTGCTGGGCCTGGTGGGCGGGGCCATCGGCGTGGGCCTGGCCGGGCTGATCGTGTTCGGCCTGGCGCAATTCGCCGGCTCGCTCGATTCGCCCTTCCTGCCCAGCCTCAATGACCTGGGTGCCGCCCTGGTGCCGCTGGGCGCCATCCCGGTCGCGGTCGCGGTGCTGACCACGGTGACGGCCGGGGTCACGGTCGGGCGCAGCCTGCGGCGGCTGACCTGATGGCCCGCCTGGTCCTGCTCGAGCGCGACGGCGTCCTGATCGAGGACCGGCCGGACTTCGTCAGGAACCCGGGCGAGCTCACCCTCCTGCCGCGCGCTGCCGCCAGCTTGCGCCGCTTCAACGAGGCGGGCCTCAAGGTCGCGGTGGTGACCAACCAGCCGGCCGTGGGCCGCGGCATCATCGACGAGGCCATGCTGGCCCGCATCCACGAGCACCTGTTGGCGCGCCTGGCGCGCGAGGGCGCCCGCCTCGACCTCCTCCTCCACGCGCCCGAGGCGCCCTGGGTGCCCGGCCCCCGGCGCAAGCCAGGCAGCGGCATGCTGCACGAGGCGATGCGCCGGTTCGGCATTGCGTCATATGATTGCGTCATGATCGGCGATTCCCTGACGGACCTGGAAGCGGCCAAGGCGGCGGATGTCGCCCGCATCCTGGTGCGCTGCGGCAAGGGCCAGGCGACCCAGGCGGCCGGCATCCCGCGCGAGCTGATGCCCCTGCGCATCGCCGACGACCTGTGGCAGGCGGCCGATTTCGTCCTGGGGACGGACGCCGGCAACGCGGGGGCTGGCTGATGCGCAGCGTGCGCTTCGTCCTGCTGATCCTCAGCTTCCTGCTGGGCGCCTATGGCTGGTTCCTGGGGCGGATCCCGACCAGCGTCGCCGATCCCACCCGCGAGACCGACGGCATCGTGGTGCTGACCGGCGGCGCCCTGCGCCTGGACGAGGCGGCGGTCCTGCTGACCCAGGGCCGGGCCAAGCGGCTGCTGATCTCCGGCGTCTCGACCGACACCCTGCCTGAAGATATCCGCAGCCGCCTGCCCGGCCTGCCGCCCGACCTGTTCCAATGCTGCGTCGACCTCGGCTACCAGGCGCGCAACACCATCGGCAATGCCGACGAGGCGGCGGCCTGGGCCACGGCCAAAGACATGCATACCCTGCGTGTGGTCACCGCCGCCTATCACATGCCCCGCGCCCTGATCGAACTGCGCCGCACCCTGCCCCAGGTCGACCTGGTGCCGCACCCGGTCTTCCCCGAGCGGGTGTTCGACAGCGGCACCCTGCCGCCGGTCACCGCACCCTTGGAATTCGGCAAGTACATCCTGGCCCTGGTGCGCCTGCGCCTGAGCGGGCTGGAGCCGCCCGGCGACGGCAGCGTGGTCTCGCGCCTGCCGACCGCACCGCCGACCCTTGCGCCGGAGCCCGCCCCATGACCGCCCTCCTGTGGCTGCGCTCCGGCCTGTTCAACGCCTTCTTCTACCTGTGGACCTTCGCGATGACCGTCGTCGCCTTGCCGACGCTGGTCATGCCGCGCGCGGCCATCCTGCGGGCGACGGGGTTCTGGATCAGCGGCCTCAACCTGGCGCTTCGCGTGATCTGCGGCGTGCGCATCGAGGTGCGCGGGCGCGAGCGCGTGCCGCAGGGCGCCGTGCTCTACGCGGCCAAGCACCAGTCGGCCTGGGACACCATCGCCCTGCTGCCGATCTGCGGCTTTCCCGCCGTGGTGCTGAAGCGCGAGCTGACCTGGATCCCGCTCTACGGCTGGTACATCCTGCGTCTCAACATGATCCCGGTCGACCGCGCCGCCGGGGCCAAGGCCTTGAAGGACATGGTGCGCCTGTCCAGGCGCGAGGCCGACAGCGGCCATTCGCTGCTGATCTTCCCGCAAGGCACCCGCGTCGCCGTCGGCGCCAAGCTGCCCTACCAGCCGGGCGTCGCCGCCCTCTACGGCCAGTTGGGCCGCCCCTGCGTGCCGGTCGCGCTCAATTCAGGGCAGGTCTGGCCGCGCCGCACCTTCCTGCGCCGCCCCGGCACCATCGTCGTCGAATTCCTGAACCCGATCCCGCCCGGCCTGCGCCGCGAGCCCTTCATGACCACCCTGGAAGCCCAGATCGAAGCCGCCGCCGACGCCCTCGCCAAGGTCAATCGCTGAAAAAGCCCTCTCCGCCCTGAAGGGCGGAGAGGGCGATCCTGGGCCACATCCTCAAGCTGTCACGGACGGGTGCTATTGAGCTTGCTCCCCACGCGACACAACGAGGCAGCCCATGAAACCGGTCATCCCCCTCGCCCTGGCTCTTGCCGCCCTGCTCTCCCAGGCGGCCGCGGCCGGCCAGCCCGCCCCCCTGGTCATCGGCCATCGCGGCGCCAGCGGTTACCTGCCCGAACACACCATCGAGGGCTACACCCTGGCGATCGAGCAGGGCGCTGATTTCATCGAGCCCGACCTGGTCTCGACCAAGGACGGCGTGCTGATCGCCCGCCACGAGAACGAAATCGGCGGCACCACCGACGTCGCGGCGAAATTCCCCGAGCGCAAGGCCCGGAAGGTCATCGACGGCAAGGAAATCGAAGGCTGGTTCACCGAGGACCTGACCCTGGCCGAGATCAAGACCCTGCGCGCCAAGGAACGCACCGATTTCCGCAGCCACGACAACGACGGCAAGTTCCTGGTCCCCACCTTCGACGAGGTGATCGCCCTGGCCAAGGCCCGCTCGGCCGCAACCGGCCGCACCATCGGCATCTATCCCGAACTCAAGCACGGCAGCTATTTCGACCAGGTCGGCCTGTCGCTGGAAGAAAAGCTGGTCGCCGCCCTCAAGGCAGCCGGCTGGACGGGCAAGGACGCCCCGGTCTTCGTCCAATCCTTCGAGGTCGCCAACCTGAAGGAGCTGAACGGCGTCATCGACGTGCGCCTGGTGCAATTGATCGACGACGCCAAGAAGGCCCCGGCCGATTTCGTGGCGGCCGGCGACAAGCGCACCTATGCCGACCTGCTGACGGCGGCGGGCCTCAAGGAAATCGCCACCTATGCCGACGGCGTCGGCCCCTACAAGCGCAACATCGTGGCCGAGAACCCGGACAAGACCCTGCAGCCGGCCAACACGGTGATCACCGATGCCCATGCCGCGGGCCTGGTCGTCCACCCCTGGACCTTCCGCAACGAGGACGGCCGTTACCTCAGCCCCGACTACAAGGGTGACCCGATCGCCGAATACCACCAGTTCTTCGCCCTGGGCGTCGACGGCGTCTTCTCCGATTTCCCCGACACCGCCGTGAAGGCCCGGGCCAGCTTCAAGCCCTGAGCCCAAGACACAACGATCCGACCTCGAAAGGCGCCCGGCCCGAATCGGGCCGGGCGCTTGGCCCCGCCGATTCGGCCGGCCGCCCGCGCCACGCGGGAATGAGAACATCTGCTGCCCAGGGGCTGCTTTCACCCCAACATGTGGGCACTATTATACATTGCGTACCCAGGTGAAAAATGAGTAAGCTATCGCGTGATATCTCCATTTCGGCGCTAGCTGATCTTGTGCACGGCGCCGCCTCTCGATGGAAGGCGCTGGCGCTGCTACAGGCTTATTTTGACGAGTCCGGCACCCACGGCTCGGCGAGCATCGCGGCAATTGCGGGATATGTGGCCGATCAGGCTACTTGGTCTGCACTAGAGGCGGAATGGCGCGCGGCCCAGCCGGCCTATGCTCCTGTATTTCACATGAGCCCCTGCATCAGCGGGCACCGGGAATACCATGGAATCCCTGAAACCGAGCGCCATGATCTGATCGTTCGTCTCTCGAAGATATTGGAAGCGCATCCGGTGCGGGCGATATGGTCCGCAGTCGTTATTGAAGATTGGGAGAACGAGGCGAAAGACGCGGCGTTTCTGTCTAAGTTTCCCAAGCCGTTTGATCTGTGCTTCCGCCATATCGTCTGGCAACTGCGCAATTGGTCGATCAGTCATTGCAACGGAGAGGAAATTGCACCCGTCTTTGCACTGAATGACGAATACCAGAAGCGAATGTCAGAAGTTGGTGCCGCGATCCAGGCCCACCCTAGCTATCTGAATGTCTTGGGAGGACTGTCCTTCTACCCGCCTTCAAAAGTGGTGCCGCTACAAACGGCGGACTTTCTGGCCTACGAGGTCTGTAAGCATTGGGATAATCATGTGTATGGGCCGCCAATCACGCTTGCTAATAGCGGATACAGGAACGTCTTTGTTAACGCCACGACGGGTCATCAGTCAGGAGGTTGCTTTGCCGATCTTGGACTAAAGAACGCCATTTGCCAATTTAAGCAGACGGGCAGCTTCTTTGGCGAGAGTTTTTAATTATTGTATTGTGTGCCCCTCACTCATGAGTGAGGGGCGCAAAGCTCTTTTCCTTGATTGCCTGTTTCACGTCATAAATGAGACTCTCCCATACACCATCAGGACGATAGACGTTAAAGTCTATGGCTCGCATGTACTCGGGATAGGCATCGGCACGAAGGCGATACCCCTCATTCTCCATGCAGAGAGTGATCAAATAGGCTTCCTGTTCGGTGATGAACGATGATGCTCGAACCTGTACAATACAGCGTCGGATTGCTCTCTGGATATCATCTGGGAAATCTGTGATTACCAATACGACTCCGAGAGCGCCGGCGGCTGGGATGATAGAGACGGCAGCACAGAAGGCTAAAAGGATCGCAATACCGATCGCATCGCGCACGCTATCCAGGAATTTCAGCATATATTTGACTCCCCACCGTCAGTCGGGGAGTTGAGAAAGCCGCAGCATGTGGGCTCGCGTTGACCTTTAGGCTTGCGCCCTGGACATACGTCAACGCCTCCCCGACCGATACAGGTCGAGGAGTGCTTTTGCGGCTAGCACTCGCGCCGCATGCTGCGGGGTTCTCACGCCCCAGAAAGGAGTTGTCCTTTCCGAGGCTGAAATTAGCGGATCGTTTACTTGGCGTCCATGCGACGTTTTTTGGGCGTGGCGAGCTTTCTCAGCACACGCTCAAAGTGTTCGTTTCCATCGTTGGGACTTAGATCGCCAGCGGCCGCCATGTCGTCGATGGCCTTTCGGAATCGCTCCGATTGCTCCGCCTGCGATAGGTCCGCCTTCTTCTTTGGCATCGGTTTCAGGCCTCGCCATTAGCTGCTGCATACTTGAGCCGCTTGCCGACGACCCCCAGAAGGGCAACGTTGGCGCGGGCGGCATCGTCAGTGCCAAGAGCCTGACGGTTGCTGTAGCGGAAATCAAACTCTGCCAGATAGCGGTGCAGGTGCTTAGATGAGCAATGCTGATAGATGCCCTTCATGCCGCGTTTGAAGATGCTGAAATAGCCCTCGATGGTGTTGGTATGGACGGTGCGATCCGCGCGGCTGACGTACTCGTCCTTGCCGTGGTTGACGCTGCCATGGTCGGCGAAATTCCAGCCGATCGCCTTGTAGACACCGGCTTCATCGGTCATCAGGCGCGCCTCGCGGGCGATGTTCGCCTCCAGCACAGGGGCGATGCTGGCAATGCTGATCTCGTTGATGACGACGCTGCGCGCGGCGCCGGTCTCGCGGTCGACAAGGGAAAGAACCTTGTTCATGTGAGCGATGCGGCGCCCCTTCTTGATCTTGTGCGCCTTGGTCTTGTCGGTGCCGAGGAAAGTCTCGTCAACCTCCACGGCGCCCCCGTTCGAGCCCATGGGCGACGGGTTGTTAGAGCGCATCGCCTCGCGGATACGGTGGCTCATGAACCAAGCGGTCTTGAGGGTCACGTCCAAGGTGCGGTGAAGCTGGTTGGCCGAGATGCCTTTCTTGGAGGCGGACATCAGGTAAATGGCCTGAAGCCACAGGTTCATCTTGACGTGGCTGGCCTCGAAGATGGTCCCGATCTTCACGGTGAAGGGCTTGCGGCACTGGTAGCACTTGTAGGCGCCAATCCGGGTCGAAGTGCCCTTCATCTTCGAGATGCGCTCCACCCCGCCACAGTGCGGGCAGACCGGACCAGTCGGCCAAACGCGGGCCTCGACAAAGGCATAAGCCGCTTCTTCATCGTGGAAGTGATTCGCCGAAAGATGTGACATAGCCCGTTGACTCCTTATGAGAACAGGATATCAAAATGTGTGGGTACGTCAAGTATAATATCCCCAACATGTGGTGGCTCAGACGAATCGGGAACATTTTTCGCGACTCCTAGATTTCGGTTGTGGATAACATTGGCACCACGACCTGTAGAGATCGGGGACAAGTCTGATTTGGCAATCCAATCAGCATCTTGTGTTCGGGAACGCGGTGGAAACATAAAGAGAACAAAGATTGACCCGGGACAGACCCTTGGTCACAATGTTAACCCCTTGAGCCGCCCACGGCCCGAGCCGCCGCAGCCTGACAAGGACCCTATTCATGGTGTCGATCGCGCCGATCAGCCAGCAGATCTGGGACATGAAGTACCGCTTGAAGGCCCCGGACGGGACATCGGTGGACGCCACGATCGAAGACACCTGGGCCCGGGTGGCCAGTTCGCTCGCCGTGGTCGAGGCGCCGGAGGTGCGCGCCCATTGGGAGGCCGCGTTCGCCTCCGCCATGGCCGATTTCCGCTTCATGCCGGCCGGCCGCATCATCGCCGGGGCGGGCACCGCGCGCCGCGTCACCCTGTTCAACTGCTTCGTCATGGGCACGGTGCCCGACGACATGTCGGGCATTTTCGAGCATCTGCGCGAGGCCGCCTTGACCATGCAGCAGGGCGGCGGCATCGGTTACGACTTCTCGACCCTGCGGCCCAAGGGCGCCGCGGTGAAGGGCGTGGGCGCCGATGCCTCCGGCCCCCTGCCGTTCATGGACGTGTGGGACGCCATGTGCCGCACCATCATGTCGGCCGGCCATAGGCGCGGCGCCATGATGGCGACCATGCGCTGCGACCACCCGGATATCGAGGCCTTCATCGCCGCCAAGCGCGACCCCGGCCGCCTGCGCATGTTCAACCTCTCGGTCCTGGTCATCGACCCGTTCATGGCCGCGGTCGAGGCCGACGAGCCCTGGAACCTGACCTTCGACGGCATGGTCTACAAGACGGTGCGCGCCCGCGACCTGTGGGACACGATCATGCGCGCCACCTACGCCTATGCCGAACCCGGCGTGATCTTCATCGACCGGATCAACCGGCTGAATAACCTGTGGTACGCCGAGACGATCAGCGCCACCAACCCCTGCATCACCGCCGACACCTGGGTTACGACCACCCGGGGCCCGCGGCAGGTTGCCGACCTCCTCGGCCGGCCTTTCGCGGCACTGGTCGACGGCGTCGGCCACGACAGCGATGGCCGGGGCTTCTTTCCCACCGGGCGCAAGCCGGTGGTCGACTTGCTCACCGACGACGGCTTCCGCCTGCGCCTTACCGCCGATCACAAGGTGCTGAAAATCGCGGCCAGGACGCGGTTCCGCCGTGAGACCGTTTGGGCGCCGGCCGGCTCCCTGCTGCCCGGCGACGAGGTGGTGCTGCACGATCACGGCGCGGCGGCCGAATGGCCGGGCGAAGGCAATGCGGGCGAGGGCCTGTTGCTGGGCCTGCTGGTCGGCGACGGCACGTTGAAGGCGGAGGCGGGCGTGCTCAGCGTCTGGCCCCAGGCGGCGGCCGTGAACGGCAGCGACCTGTCCCCTGCCACCCGGGCCCTGATGGCCGAGGCGGAGAATGCCGCCCGCGCCCTGCCCCATCGCAGCGATTTTGCCGGCTGGGTGGAAATTGCCGGCCGGGGCGAATATCGCCTGAAGATGAAGGCCCTGGCCGATCTGGCCGCCCGCTTCGGCATGGCGCCCGGCAACAAGACCGTGACGCCCGCCATCGAGCGAGCCTCGTCCGACTTCCAGAAAGCGTTTTTGCGCGCCCTGTTCGATTGCGACGGCAGCGTCCAGGGCACCCAGGAGAAGGGCATCAGCGTTCGCCTGGCCCAGAGCGACCGCGAGATGCTGGTCGCGGTACAGCGCATGCTGGCGCGCTTCGGCGTCATCAGCCGCCTCTATGACCGCCGCCCGGCCGGCAGCACCCTGCTGCCCGACGGCAGGGGCGGCCAGCGCCACTATCCGACCCAGGCCCAGTTCGAGCTGATCGTGGCCCGGGCCAATGTCCTGCGTTTCCGCGACCGGATCGGTTTCACCGACGTCGCCAAGCAGCATCGCCTGGACGGCCAGATCGCCGCCTTCAAGCGCGCACCCAATCGCGAGGCCTTCGTCGCCACGGTGCGCGCGGTCGAGCCGGCCGGCGAAGCCGATGTCTTCGACGTCAGCGTACCCGGCATCAACGCCTTCGATGCGGGCGGCCTCTATGTCCACAATTGCGGCGAGCAGCCATTGCCCCCCTATGGCGCCTGCCTGTTGGGGTCGGTCAATCTGGCCCGGCTGGTGGAGCGGCCGTTCGAGGCCGATGCGGCGATCGACATGGCCGAACTCGACCGGGTGGTGCGCCTGGCCATCCGCATGATGGACAATGTCGTCGATACCTCGAACTTCCCGCTGCCGCAGCAGCAGGCAGAGGCGACCACCAAGCGGCGCATCGGCCTAGGCGTCACCGGCCTGGCCGACGCCCTGATCATGTGCGGCGCGCGTTACGGCGGGCCGCAGGCCCTGCGCCTGATCGAGGGCTGGATGCACGCGATCCAGCGCGCGGCCTACCTCGCCAGCGTCGATCTCGCCCGCGAGAAGGGGCCGTTCCCGCTGTTCGACCGCGACAAGTATCTGGCGGGTGAATCGATCAAGGCGCTGGACGCCGATATCCGCGAGGCCATCGCCAAGCACGGCATCCGCAATGCCCTGCTCACCTCGATCGCGCCCACCGGCACGATTTCCTTGTTCGCCGACAATGTCTCGTCCGGCCTGGAGCCTGTGTTCTCCTTCGCCTATAGCCGCAAGGTGCTGATGCCCGACGGCACCAGGCGGGAGGAGGAAGTCACCGATTACGCCTATCGCCTGTGGCGCCGCCTGAAGGGCGAGGATGCGCCCCTGCCCGACTATTTCGTCGATGCCCAGGTGCTTTCCCCGGCCGACCATGTGCGGGTCCAGGCGGTGGTGCAGAAATACGTCGACAGTTCGATCTCCAAGACCATCAACTGCCCCGAGGACATCGGCTTCGAGGCCTTCAAGGACATCTACCTGCTGGCCTGGGCGCAGGGCTGCAAGGGCTGCACCACCTATCGTCCCAACGACGTAACCGGTTCGGTTCTTTCGCTCACGCCCAAGAAGGAAGAGAAGAAACCCGCCGAGCCGCAGTTGCAGCTTGAATCGGCCGCCGCCACGGCCCGCCACGAGGATATCTACGAGGCCGGCGGCGTGGTCTACATGACCAAGCCCCTGGACCGGCCGGAAGTCCTGCCGGGCAAGACCTACAAGGTGCGCTGGCCCGAATCCGAGCATGCCCTCTACATCACCGTGAACGATGTGGTGCAGGACGGCCGGCGGCGGCCGTTCGAGGTCTTC
The DNA here is from genome assembly GCF_003590945.1 of Oleomonas cavernae. NCBI lineage: Bacteria > Pseudomonadati > Pseudomonadota > Alphaproteobacteria > Acetobacterales > Acetobacteraceae > Oleomonas > Oleomonas cavernae. The sequence continues at coordinate 359,517 of NZ_QYUK01000016.1, forward strand.
ATCAATTCCAAGAACATGGAGCATTACGCCTGGACCGTGGCGCTCACCCGCATGATCTCGGCGGTGTTCAGGCGCGGCGGCGACGTCTCCTTCGTGGTCGACGAGCTCAAGGCCGTGTTCGATCCGCGCGGCGGCCACTGGATGCAGGGGCGCTATGTCCCCTCGCTGCTCGCCGCGATCGGCGAAGTGATCGAACAGCACCTGATCGACATCGGCTTCATCCAGAAGACGCAAGTCGAACTGCCTGAGAAGTTCCAGCGCGCGATGGACATGGGCAGCGCCGAGGCCGGTGGCGGCAAGGCCACCGGCAGCCTGAAGGGCCTGCGCGGCTGCCCCCGCTGCAGCCAGCCCAGCCTGGTGCGCCAGGAAGGCTGCGACACCTGCCTGTCCTGCGGCTATTCCAAGTGCGGGTGATGGCACCGGTAGCCTGCGTCCTTCGAGACGGCCCTACGGGCCTCCTCAGGATGAGGAAAATCTTTATGGCACAAAGACTTGCCTCATCCTGAGGAGCCACCGCAGGTGGCGTCTCGAAGGACGCACCACGCGGCTCCAGCCCTATAGCCCCAGAGCCTCGTTGAGGCAGTCGATCAGCTTGGCCCCGTCGAAGGGTTTTTTCAGGAAGCCCGCGGCGCCGGCCTTCTCGGCCCTGGCCTTGATGGGAGCGTCGGCGAAGGCGGTGATCAGGATCACCGGCACGGGGTCGCCCGACGCCGCCAGGGCCTCGATCAGTTCGATCCCGTCCATGCCGCCGGGCATCTGCACGTCGCTGATCACGCAGTCGCTGGCGGTATGGGCACCCAGATAAGCCTCGGCCGAGGCAAAGCTGCACACTCTGTGCCCAAGCGAGCGCACCAGCCCCTCGAGCGAAACGCGAACGGATTCATCGTCGTCGATGACGGCAATGAGCGGCGATGCGGACAAGGTCTCTTCCTCGGCAGAGGACGGCGCGCAGGGTGCGGGGCCATCGTCCCCATAATCACCGCAAGATCGGCGCCGGCGATATTATACGCAGGTTTATGACTCAGGCCGCCGGCCCGGCCTCCAGCTTCAGCGCCTCCGCCATTTTCACGAAGTCGGCCAGCGATTTGGCCGCCATCTTGCGCATGGCATTGCCGCGATGGATCTTCACCGTGATTTCGCTGAGGCCCAGCTCGAAGGCGATCTGCTTGTTCATCAGGCCGGTGGCGACCATGGCCATGACCCGGGCTTCGCGCGCGCTGAGCGCGCGGTAGCGGGCACGCAGATCCTCCAGGCCGCTGTGCTGTGCCCGGGTGGTGCCGTCGCGCTCGAGCGCCACGGTCACCGCGTCCAGCATGTCCTGGTCGCGGAACGGCTTGGTCAGGAAATCGACCGCGCCGGCCTTCATGCCCCGCACCGACATGGGGATGTCGCCGTGCCCAGTCATCAGGATCACCGGCATGCGGACATTGGCCTCGGCCAGCCTGGCCTGGAAATCGAGGCCGCTTAACCCCGGCAGGCGGATGTCGAGCACCAGGCAGCCGGACGCCTCGGCCTGGCCCGACTGGAGGAATTCCTGGGCGCTGCCGAACAGGCGGGTCGCCAGCCCGACCGAGCGGAACAGGCTGTCGAGGGCGGCACGCAGGGCGGGATCGTCGTCGACGATATGGACCACGGGGCCCGGCTTTGCCTGGGCAATCGGCGGCGCAGCGGTCGTCATCGTCTGGCGAAGCCTGTGATAATAAGAACCATTGCAATATGCTGGACCGGGGCCTGGCCCCGCGTCAACAAGGGCGGGCACGGCCCGAGGGGGATCGATGTTCGGAGCCGAGACGGCACCGGTGACCGGCGACCTTGCGCAGGCACAGGAAGCCCTGCGCCATGCCGAGTACCGCTACCGCAACATGTTCCGTGCCATGGCGGTGTCGTTCTGGGAACTGGATTTCGCCCAGGTGGGCGCCATGCTGCGGGACTTGCGCAAGCGCGGCATCACGGACCTGCGGGCCTATGTCGCCGCCCATCCCGGCTTCGTCCGACAGGCGATGGAAGCGACCCGGGTCATCGACGTGAACGAGAAGACCGTCCAACTGTTCGGCGGCACCTGCAAGGCCGACATGCTGGTCTCGGTCGCGCCGTTCTGGCCGCGCGCCAGCGAGCCGGTCTATGCCGGCAGCCTCTATGCCGCGGTCGACGGCACGCCGCATTTCGAGGCGGAAACCAAATTCGCCACCCTGGACGGGCGCGAGATCGACGCCCTGTTCACCTGCTGCTATCCGCGCGACGACAACGGCAAGGGCGGCGCCGTGGTCCTGGTCGGCGTGGTCGACATTTCCGACCGCATCCGCGCCCATGACGAGGTGACCCGCATCCAGGCGGAACTGGCCCATGCGGCGCGGGTCTCCACCCTGGGCGAGTTGACCGCCTCGATCGCCCACGAGGTGAACCAGCCGCTGGCAGCGATCGTCACCAACGGCGAGGCGGCCCTGCGCTGGCTGGGCCGCCAGGCCCCCGACCTGGGCGAGGCCCAGGCGGCGATCCAGCGCATCATCGGCGAGGGCAAGCGCGCCTCGGACATCATCGCCCGCATCCGCTCGATGTCGACCAAGAGCGCGCCGGAACAGGTCACGCTGGACTGTGCCGCCCTGATCGAGGAATCGACCCTGCTGGTGCGCCGCGAAATGCTGACCCATAACGTGGTGCTGCGCCTCGATCTGGCGCCCGGCCTGCCGCCCATCCGGGCCGACCGGGTCCAGGTCCAGCAGGTCGTCATCAACCTGCTGGTCAATGCCGTCCAGGCCATGGCGCAGGTTCCCCGCGACCGCCGCGACCTGGCCATCCGCGCCCGCAGCGACGGCGCGGCGATCCAGATCGACCTGGAGGATTCAGGCCCCGGCATCGCGCCCGACCATGCCGGGCAATTGTTCAACGCCTTCTTCACCACCAAGGCGACCGGCATGGGCATGGGCCTGTCGATCTGCAAGTCGATCGTCGAGGCCCATGGCGGGCGGATCTGGGCCAGCCCCGGCATCGAGCGCGGCGCCACCTTCCACGTCCTGCTCCCAGCCTATACCCAGGTATGAGCCGACCAGACGCCGGGTGGGCTTTCGCCCGCCGCGGGCGTAACGCATCCTCGCCGCAGCAGACCACCGGAGACGACACCATGGGTACCATCACCACCAAGGACGGCACCGAGATCTTCTACAAGGACTGGGGCACGGGCCAGCCCATCGTCTTCCATCACGGCTGGCCGCTCTCCGCCGACGATTGGGACGCCCAGATGATGTACTTCCTGGGCAAGGGCTACCGCGTCATCGCCCACGACCGGCGCGGCCACGGCCGCTCGACCCAGACCGCGACCGGCAACGAGATGGACACCTATGCCGACGACGTGGCGGCCCTGACCAATGCCCTGGACCTGAAGGATGCCATCCATATCGGCCATTCGACCGGCGGCGGCGAGGTCGCCCGCTACCTGGGGCGTCACGGCACGGCCCGCGTTGCCAAGGCGGTCTTGATCGGGGCGGTGCCGCCGATCATGGTCAAGTCCGAGAAGAACCCCGGCGGCCTGCCGCTCGAGGTCTTCGACGGTTTCCGCGCCGCCCTGGTCGCCAACCGCGCCCAGTTCTTCCTCGATGTGCCGGCCGGCCCGTTCTACGGCTTCAACCGTCCGGGTGCCAAGGTCAGCCAAGGCGTGATCGAGAATTGGTGGCGCCAGGGCATGATGGGCGGCGCCAAGGCCCATTACGATTGCATCAAGGCCTTCTCGGAGACCGACTTCACCGAGGATTTGAAGAAGATCGAGGTGCCGGTCCTGGTGATGCACGGCGACGACGACCAGATCGTGCCGATCGCCGACTCCGCGCCCCTGTCGGCCAAGCTGCTGAAGCACGGCACGCTCAAGGTCTATCCGGGCCTGCCCCACGGCCTGTGCACCACCCATCCGGATATCGTCAACCCCGACCTCCTGGCCTTCATCCAGGCCTGACACGCCCGCGAAGCCCTCTCCTCCACGGGAGGAGAGGGTTGGGTGAGGAGGTCGAGGGGGCAACCCCCGGCGCATCTCGAGGCGTTACGACCCACCTCCCCCGACCCCTCCCCTGCCAAGCGGGCGGAAGGGGGAATTCACGGCATTACTTGCGCTGCCCGTCGATGCTCCACGGCCCCGGGCCGGCAAAGACGAGGTAGAGGAAGACGAAACAGAACAGGATCGCCGCATCGCCGCCGTTCAGGGCCGGGAACGGGCTCTGGGGGGCATGGGCGATCCAATAGGCTGCGGCCATCAGGCCCGACAGCACGAAGGCGACCGGCCGGGTGAACAGGCCGATGATCAGCAGGAAGCCGCCGACCAGTTCGAGGCAACCCGCAATCCAAGGCAGGGTGAGGACTTCGGGGTGGAAGTCGGAGGCTGGAAAGCCCAGCAGCTTCTGCGTCCCATGGGCAAAGAAGATCAGCGCCGCGACGATGCGCAGGATGCTGAGGAATTGAGGCTGATACCGGGAAAGAGACGACATGCAGGGATCTCCAGAGGGCTCGTCAGTCGAGCCCCAGCATAACAACGCTGCCCACGCCAAATCACAAGCGCAGCCGTGATCAGGTCTCTTGATCACGCCCGCCCCCCGGAAACGGCCATCGACCCCGCCGCGCGAACCTGAAATACTCCTCTTGTCATCACGCCCGGGGGAGCAAGGGATGATCGGCTGGATAGTCCTGGTGCTGGCCCTGGTGGCGGTGGTCTATGCCGTCGTCCTGTTCAACACCCTGGTCAAGAGCCGGCAGATGGTGGGCGAAGGCTGGTCCGGCATCGATGTCCAGCTCAAGCGGCGGACCGATCTGGTGCCGCGCCTGGTCGAGACGGTCAAGGGCTACGTCGCCTATGAAAAAGACGTGTTCGAGCGCATCACCCAGTTGCGCAACCAAGCCCAGGCCCTGCGCGCCGCCTCGCCGGGCGAGCGGGCGGTGGCCGAAAATGCCCTCTCCGGCGCCATCCTCCAGGTCATGGCGGTGGCCGAGGCCTATCCCGACCTCAAGGCCAGCGAGAGTTTCCTGAAACTGCAGGAAGGCCTGATCGAGGTCGAGGATCACCTCCAGCTCTCGCGGCGCTATTACAATGGTGCGGTGCGCCAGTTGAACACCCACATCGAGCAATTCCCCTCGAACCTGATCGCCAACGGCTTCGGCTTCAAGCTCGCCGAATATTTCGAACTGGACGACCCGGGCGACCGCGCAGCGCCCCAGGTTCGATTGAACAGTTGAGCGCCAACAAAAAGCGTCATCCCGGCCGCAGAGCCGGGATCTCGTGAAGGTTACACGGTGAGAACACTGGTCCTGAGATCCCGGATCTGCGCTGCGCTCCGTCCGGGATGACGCGTATAGGGATTTTCGACTAATAGCTGAGCCTCGGGAGCACGCCCATGCTGCGCCACCTGATCCATGCCATCGCCGTCGCCCTCGCCTGCCTCGCCTCGCCGGCCATCGCGGCCGAAGTCGTCCGCAGTTTCGACGCCACCGTCACCGTGGAGGCGTCGGGCGATCTGCTGGTGACGGAACGGATCGCGGTCACGGCGGAAGGCAACGAGATCAGGCGGGGCATCTTCCGCGATTTTCCGACCATCCATCGCAATGTCGACGGCACGGTGCGCACCACGAGCTTCGAAGTCCAGCGGGTGACCCGCGACGGCCAGCCCGAACCCTATCACGAGGAAGGCATCGAGGGCGGCCAGCGGCTCTATATCGGCGACAAGGACGTCTTCCTGAACCCGGGCCGCTACACCTACGAGATCACCTATCGCAGCGCCCGCCAGATGCGCTTCTTCGCCGAGTACGACGAGCTCTATTGGAACGTCACCGGTAATTTCTGGAGCTTCCCGATCGAGCGCGCCAGCGTAGCCGTGACCCTGCCCGCCGGGGCCAGGATCGTGCAGCAAGCCGCCTATACCGGCGCCCAGGGCCAGACCGGCCATGATGCCCGGGTAACCCGGCAGGACGGGAACACCATCGCCTATGCCACCACCCGCCGCCTGGAAGCCTCCGAGGGGATGACCATCGCCGTCGGCTTCCCAAAGGGCCTGGTGGCGGAACCCGGCGAGGCCGGGCGGCAGGCGCAATTCGTGCTCGACAATCTGGGTCTGCTGCTCCTGCTGGCCGGCGTGCCCTTGATGGCGATCTACTACTTCGTCACCTGGCGGCGCCATGGCATCGATCCGCCGCGCGGCATCGTCATCCCGCTGTTCGGGCCGCCGCGCAAGCTACCGCCGGCCGACGTCAGCTATGTCTTCTATCGCGGCCTGGGGGAGAGCATCGGCGCGGCGCCCCGGGCCTTCGTCGCCGCCCTGGTGGGGCTGGCCACGGCCAAGCGGGTGCGGCTCGACAATGCCGACAAGATCCTGACGGTGACCGACCTGCACGCCCCGATCGACAAGCTCTCGGCAGGCGAGCAGGCGATCATGGGCGGCTTCTTCGACGGCCGCACCAGCCTTGCCATCACCAAGGCCTATCGCAGCACCCTGGAGGCCACCCTGGCCAGTTTCCGCAAGGTCGTGGATAAGGCCAACAAGGGAAGCTGGTTCACCACCAACCCCGGCTGGGTCGCCGGCGGCTTCCTGCTCACCGTGGCCTTCCTGGCCGCGGCCTTCATCCTGTTCCCGCTGAGCGCCGGGCAGGCGGGGCAACTGATCCTGGCCATCGTCGGCGCCGTCATCTCGATTCCGCTGCTGATCGGCGGTTACCGCCGCCTGATCGGCGACGTGCCGGGCGGCTCGAAGATCGTCGGCGTCATCATGGGGGTGATCGGCCTGCCCCTTGCCCTGCTGGTGCTGGCCAGCGAGTTCGGCCTGGCCCGCTGGGTCAACCTGATCGATGGCGTGGACCAGGTGCCCTGGGCGACACTCGCCCTGATCTTCGCGGCCTTTGGCCTGATCGCCCTGTTCTTCCTGGGCCGTTTCCTGTTGTTCGCCCCGACTATCGAGGGGCGCAAACTGATGGACGAGATCGAAGGCTTCCGCCTCTATCTGTCGGTGGCCGAGGCCGACCGCCTGAACATGGCGGGCGCGCCCGATTTCACCACCGACCTGTTCGAACGCTTCCTGCCCTATGCCGTGGCGCTGGGGGTGGAAAAACCCTGGTCGGAGGCCCTGGAAAGCCACCTGGCCAGGACGGGTGCGGGCAGCCGCGACTACGCCCCGTCGTTCTATACCGGCTCGGCCTGGAGTTCGGCGAGCATCGGTGCTGCAACCGCCGGCATCGCCTCGACCCTGGGCTCGAGCTTCGCCTCGGCCATGCCGTCGTCGTCGGGTTCGTCGGGCGGCGGCTCGTCGGGCGGGGGCGGCGGGGGCGGCGGCGGGGGCGGCTGGTAGGCCTCATCGCTGCATTGCACCAGGGGCACTTTCCCGGCCCGATCCTTTGTCTATGATGGCGCAAGGGTGCTGGTTGTCGTGGATCGAGGGTGGCAGGGGTCATGAGCAGGTCTGATGTGGTGGTCCTGGGTGCCGGGATCGTCGGCGTGTCGGTTGCCCTTCACCTCCAGGCCCGCGGCCGTTCGGTCGTGCTGCTCGACCGCAAGGCGCCGGGCGAAGAGACCAGCTTCGGCAATGCCGGCATCATCGAGCGGGCCAGCGTCATCCCCTATACCTTTCCGCGCGAAATCCCCGACCTGTTCCGCTATGCCCTGAACCGGTCGACGGACGCCCGCTACGACCCCTTGTTCGTGCCCCGCGTGGCACCCTGGCTGTATCAGTTCTGGCGCGCCTCCAGCCCCGGCCGGCTGAAGCAGATCGTCAAGGACCTGCTGCCCCTGATCGAGAATTGCCTGAGCGAGCACAAGGCCCTGATGGCCAAGGCCGGCATCGACGCCCTGCGCCGCGACCGGGGCTGGATCGAATTCTTCCGCCGGCCCCGGAGCTTCGACAAGGCGGTGGCCGAGGCCCGGGCGCTGGAAGCCTACAAGCTTCGCTACGCCGTGCTGGACCCGGCGGCGCTCCACGCGCTGGAACCCCATCTGGCGCAGGGCCTGGTGGGCGCCGTGCACTGGCAGGATCCGGCCACGGTGACCGACCCCGGCAAGGTGGTCAAAGCCTATGCCGACCTGTTCGTGCGCCAGGGCGGCATCCTGGCGACGGGCGATGCCCGCAGCCTCGAGGCGGACGGCGACGGCTGGCGCGTCATGACCGGCTCAGGCCCGGTCGAGGCTAGGGACGCCGTGATCGCCCTGGGCCCCTGGGCCAACGATCTCTACCGGTCGCTGGGCTATGCCATTCCCATGGCGGTCAAGCGCGGCTACCACATGCATTACCGCCCCGCGGGCGGCGCGGTGGCCAACCACACCATGCTGGATGTCGACGGCGGTTACCTGATGGCGCCCATGGAGCGCGGCCTGCGCCTGACCACCGGCGTCGAATTCGCCGATCGCGACGCCCCGCCCACGCCGATCCAGGTCGACCGGGCGGAGGCCAAGGCACGCGAGATCTTCCCCCTGGGCGAGCGGGTCGATCCCGCCCCCTGGATGGGCCGCCGGCCCTGCCTGCCCGACATGAAGCCGGTGCTGGGCCCGGCACCCCGCCACAAGGGCCTGTGGTTCGCCTTCGGCCATAACCACCACGGTCTCACCCTGGGCCCGGTCACCGGCCGCCTGCTGGCGCAGATGATGACCGGCGAGACACCCTTCACCGATCCCGCCCCCTATCGCGCCGACCGCTTCTGAATCTCCAGCCGTCATCCCGGCGAAGGCCGGGATCCATTCTGGGGCAGCGCGCGACGTCTCAATGGATTCCGGCCTGCGCCGGAATGACGATGTTGGGTTTCCCTATCCCCCTGAAGGGCGTAGAGGGAGAAATGGTCAGGCCGGCACTTCGACGGCCGTCCGGCGTTCCAGCGAATAGGAGAGCAGGGTGAAGCCCAGCGCCACCAGCGCCAGGGCGGCGCCGACCCAGGGCATGTCGGCATAGGAGATGCCATAGGTGATCGCCAGGCCGCCGACCCAGGCACCCGTGGCATTGCCTAGGTTGAACGCCCCCTGGTTGATGGTGGAGGCGAGGTTGGGCGCCTGCGTCGCCTCGTTCACCACCCGCATCTGCAGAGGCGAGACCAGGGCGAAGACCAGCACGCCCCAGATGAAGATGGTGATCACCGCCGGCCACAGCGCAGCACTGGTCTGGGTGAAGACGACCAGCACCGCGGTCAGGGCGATGAAGATCGCGATCACCGTGGGCATCAGGCGCCAGTCGGCCAGCCGGCCGCCGGCCAGATTGCCGAGTGTCAGGCCGACCCCGAAGATCAGCAGCACCCAGGTAACGCCGGCCGGCTCGAGCCCCGTCACCTGTTCCAGGATGGGCGCGATATAGGTGAAGACGCTGAACAGGCTGGCCGAGGCAAGCGCGCTGATCAGCATGGCCAGCAGTACCTGGGGCTGGCGCAGGGCGCGCACCTCGCGCAGCAAGCCGCCGGTGGAGACCGCCAGGTTGCGCGGCAGCCACAGGTAGAGCGCCACGCCGGCGGCGACACCGATGCCGACCACGGCCCAGAAGGTGGCGCGCCAGCCCAGGGCCTGGCCCAGCGCCGTGCCGAAGGGCACGCCCAGAACATTGGCCAGGGTCAGGCCGGCGAACATCAAGGCGATCGCCTGCGCCCGCTGGCGCGGCGGCACTACCTCGGCAGCGACCACGGCGCCCAAGCCGAAGAAAGCGCCGTGGCAGAACGAGGTAACCACCCGCGCGCCCATCAGCAGCCAGTAGCCGGGCGCCACGGCACACAACAGGTTGCCCAGGATGAACAGGCCCATCAGCCACAGCAGGGCCAGGCGCCGCGGCAGCCGCGCGGTGGCGATGGCCAGGATCGGCGCGCCGATGGTAACGCCCAGGGCATAGCCCGAGACCAGCATGCCGGCCTGCGGCACGGTCACCTGGAAGTCGCGGGCAACATCGAGCAGCAGCCCCATGATGACGAATTCGGTGGTGCCGATACCGAAGGACGCAACGGCAAGGGCGAACAAGGGCAGCCGCATGGGCACTCCGACGCAACGAAAAGGCTCCCCTTGATGCTGCGTTGCAGCGGGGGTGATGTGAATTGTGTTTCTTGCAGGGCCCCTGCCCGGCGGGACGCTCAACCGAAAGGTGGAGCCATGCCGTAGCGGGAATGCTGCATTGCGCCATTTTATTGTGCAGTGCGACAAAAGAAGCCTTGCCGTTAACACTTTCGACGCCATCTAATGCGGTAGGTAACAAGCGTTAGGTGACGTTATGTATGTGCTTCGCACCATCGCCCGACGCGCCGATGCGGCGCTGTTCGGCAATATCGCAGCCCGCGCCGCCTGGGCCATCCTGGGTACCGCCCTGGGCCTGTGGCAGGGGCCGATCACCATGATCGTCTTCGCCTTCGGCCTGATCGCGGTCAGCGAGACCCTGAATTTCCTCAGCAAGCTGCCGGCTTCCCGGCGCCAGGCGCCCCGCCCGCAGGTCGCCATCCGTACCGGCCAGATCCGGACGGTCTGAGCGGTCCCGCTGACTCCCTCGCCCCGCTTGCGGGGAGAGGGCTGGGGTGAGGGGCCTTCAGGGCCACCATGATTGCGGGCCAGTTCGCGCGCAGGTCCTCGACACCCCTCACCCTAACCCTCTCCCCGCAAGCGGGGCGAGGGAACTTGCCCGAGCCCTGCAACGGACAGTCAAGCGGTGAAGGGCGCCACCGTGTGGCCATGGTTCAGCGGGCCATGGCCAGCGCCCAGGCCCGGCGCCGTCGCCATGGCCTTGCGCACGTAAGCCCGCGCCCGCGTGACCGCGGCCACCAGGTCCAGGCCCTGGGCAAGGCCGGTCGCCACCGCCGAGGCCAGGGTGCAGCCCGTGCCATGGGTGTGCCAGGTGTCGATCCGCGGGTCGTCGAAATAAACCAGGCCGTCGGCGGAGACCAGCACGTCGCGGACATGATCGCCCGCCAGGTGCCCGCCCTTCAACAGCACGGCGCCACAGCCCAGGGCCAGCAGGTCGAAGGCCGCCTGGTCCATCTCGCCGATCGCAACGACCGGGCGACCCAGCAGGACCGAGGCTTCGGGCAGGTTGGGCGTGATGATGCTGGCGCGCGGCACCAGGCGCCGGCGGATCGCGGCGATGGTCTCGTCGCCCGACAGGATCGCCCCGCCCTTGGCCACCATCACCGGATCGACCACCAGGCACTCGGGCGCGCCGGGCCGCTCGAGCCCGGCCAGCACCGCATCGACCACCGGCACGGCGTGGAGCATGCCGGTCTTGATCACGTCGGCACCGATATCGTCCAGGCACGCCGCCATCTGCTGAGTTACCGCTGCCGGCGGCACCTCGACGATGCCGTGGACACCCAGGGTGTTCTGGATGGTGAGCGCGGTGATGGCGGTCATGGCATAGCCGCCCAGGGCCGTCACGGTCTTGATGTCGGCCTGGATGCCGGCGCCGCCGCCCGAGTCGGAACCCGCGACGATCAGCACCCGCCCGCGAACCACAGTCATGCCGCCACGCGCTCCAGCGCCTGGACCACTTCGGCCACTGCGTTCTCGACCAGGCTCTGGTCCTCGCCCTCGGCCATCACGCGGATCACCGGCTCGGTCCCCGACTTGCGGATCAGCAGGCGGCCGGTGCGCTTCAGGCGCGCCTCGACCGCGGCGATGGTCGCCTTGACGCCATCGTCTTCCAGCGGGTGCCGGCCGGCGGCGGTGAAACGGACATTGCGCAGGACCTGCGGCAGGGGCTGGAAGCGCCGGCACACTTCCGACGACGGGCGCCCGGCCTCGACCACCATGGCCAGCACCTGCAAGGCCGCGATCAGGCCGTCGCCGGTGGTGGCGAAATCCGACAGGATGATGTGACCCGACTGTTCGCCGCCGACATTGTAACCATGCTCGCGCATGTGCTCGACGACATAGCGATCGCCCACCGCCGTGCGCGCCAGGACCAGGCCGAAGTTGGACAGGTGGCGTTCCAGCCCTAAGTTGGACATGACGGTGGCGACGATACCGCCGCCCTTCAGCGCCTGGGTATTGTGGAAGTGCTCAGCCACCACTGCCATCAACTGGTCGCCGTCGACCACCTGGCCGGCCTCGTCGACCAGGATCAGCCGGTCGGCATCGCCGTCGAGCGCGATACCGATATGGGCATCGTGCTGCAACACGGCCTGGCGCAGCGCCTTGACATGGGTCGAGCCGCATTCGCGGTTGATGTTGAAGCCGTCCGGGGCGACGCCGATCGCCACCACCTCGGCCCCCAGTTCCCACAGCACCGTCGGCGCCACCTTGTAGGCGGCGCCATGGGCGCAATCGATGACGACCTTCAGCCCGTCCAGCTTCATGCCGCGCGGGAAGGTCGCCTTGGCGAATTCGATGTAGCGGCCGGCGGCATCGTCCAGGCGCTGCGCCCGGCCCACCGCCTTGGGCTCGGCCCGGGCCACGTCACCCGCCTCGATCATCCGCTCGATGGCGATTTCGACCTCGTCGGAGAGCTTGTAGCCGTCGGGGCCGAACAGCTTGATGCCGTTGTCCTGATACTGGTTGTGCGAGGCGGAAATCATGACGCCCAGGTCGGCGCGCAGCGAGCGGGTCAGCATGGCCACCGCCGGCGTCGGCATCGGGCCGACCAGCATCACATCCATGCCCACGGCGACGAAGCCTGCCTGCAGCGCCGCCTCGAGCATGTAGCCCGACAGGCGCGTGTCCTTGCCGATCACCACGCGCGGCCGGTGCGCGCCCTTCTGGAACAGCCGCCCGGCCGCCTGGCCCACCGCCAGGGCCAGTTCGGCCGTCATCGGATCGGTATTGGCGAGGCCGCGGATCCCGTCGGTGCCGAACAGCTTGCGCGTCATTTATCTCAGGCCCTCAAGCGCCGGGCGGCCGCATCCACGGCCTGGGCTCGCTTCGCTGAAGCTTCGCGGGGCCGCAATGGCCCATTGATCATCGTTGTTGGTATCACAGGACAGACAGGGCACGCCAGATTGTCACGGCCTGCACGGTCTCGGCCACGTCATGCACGCGCAGGATCCGGGCACCGCGGTCCAGGCCCGCCATCGCGGCCGCCAGCGAGCCGGGCAGTCGGCCATCGGCGGGGATGTCGCCATTCAGCCGACCGATGAAGGACTTGCGGCTGACCCCCAGCAGGATCGGCAGACGCAGGGCATGGAGCGCGTGCAGCCCGTCGATCAGGGCCAGGTTATGGGCCACGGTCTTGGCAAAGCCGATGCCGGGATCGACGATCAGCCGCCCCCGGTCGATGCCCGCCGCCTGGGCCAGGGCGCAGCTCGACGCCAGTTCCGCGACCACCTCGAACAGCACGTCGCCATAGCGCGGATCCTGCTGCATGGTCTGGGGCGTGCCCCTGGTGTGCATCAGGATCACCGGGCAGCCGATCGTCGCCAGATAGGGCGCCGCCGCAGGGTCGAAGGCCAGGGCCGAGACATCGTTGACGATCGTGGCCCCGGCGGCGAGCGCCGCCTGCATGACGGCGGCCTTGCGGGTATCGACCGACACGGGCACGCCGAACGGCGCCGCCGCGGCGATCACCGGGCAGACCCGGTCGATTTCTTCCTGGACCGAAACCTCGGCCGAGCCGGGGCGGGTCGACTCGCCACCGATGTCCAGGATATCGGCTCCGGCCGCGACCAGCCGCTCGGCATGCTGGACGCCGGCCGCCCCCTGGAACCGCCCGCCGTCCGAGAAACTGTCGGGCGTCACGTTGACGATGCCCATGACCAGCGGCCGCTCGCCGGGCAGGCCCAGGGCGGCCAGCGGATCGGCCGGCGGGGTGTAACCGGGCGCGGCATCGAGGGGCAGGATGTCGCGGTGGACCGCGCCCCCGGCGCGGCGCGCGCGGGCATGCCTTGTGAAGGCCAGGCCCGGGGCCAGGGCCAGGGCGAGGCCGGCGCCGATCAGCGCCTGCGCTTCGGCGCCGCGCACGAGCCCCAGGGGCGATATCTGTTCGTCGATCATCGCTGGATGGATCCCCTCGCCCCCGCAGGGGGAGAGGGTCAGGGTGAGGGGGTGTCCGGGCCCTGCGCCCCTCACCCCGGCCCTCTCCCCGCAAGCGGGGCGAGGGAGCGGTTCGCGCTCAGGCGCCGGGCTGCGGCTCCGGCCGGAAGCCGGGGCCGCGGTCGTCGCTGGCCTTGCCGGTGGGCGGCACGGCCGAGCCGGGGCCGATGTCGGCCGGCGGGTCGGCGGCGCTCACCTCGCGATGAATATTCTCGCCTTTCAGCAGGGCGCGAATTTCGTCGGCCGACAGGGTTTCATACTCGAGAAGGCCCTTGGCGAGGATGTGGAGCTCGTCCATGTACGTGGTCAGCAGGTTCCGGGTGGTGGACTCGGCCGTGTCGATGATCCGGCGCACTTCTTCGTCGATCAGGCCCGCCGTGGCATCCGAAACGTTCTTGCGCTGCGTAACCGAGTGACCGAGGAAGACCTCTTCCTCGTTTTCGGAATAGCGCAGGCGGCCCAGTTTGTCGGACATGCCCCATTCGGTGACCATGCGGCGAGCCAGATTGGTCGCGACCTTGATATCGTTGGACGCGCCGGTGGTGACGTTCTCCTCGCCGAAGATCAATTCCTCGGCCATGCGGCCGCCGTACAGGCCGGCCAGTTTCGCCTCCAGTTCCTTCCTCGAGTAGCCGTACCGGTCCCGCTCGGGCAGGAACATGGTCAAGCCCAGCGCCCGGCCACGCGGAATGATCGTGACCTTGTGCAGCGGATCATGGCTGGGAATATGAAGCATGATCAGGGCATGGCCCGCCTCATGATAGGCGGTGTTACGCTTCTCTTCCTCGGACATGACCATCGAGCGCCGCTCGGTGCCCATCATCACCTTGTCCTTGGCGGACTCGAACTCGTCCATGGTAACGACGCGGCGGCCCTTGCGCGCGGCAAGCAGCGCCGCCTCGTTGACCAGATTGGCCAGATCCGCGCCCGAGAAACCCGGCGTGCCACGAGCAATGACCCGGGCATCCACGTCCGGGCCGACGGGCACTTTGCGCATATGCACCTTCAGGATCTTCTCGCGGCCGACAATGTCGGGATTGGCCACCACGACCTGGCGGTCGAAGCGGCCGGGGCGCAGCAGGGCAGGGTCCAGCACGTCGGGGCGGTTGGTCGCGGCGACCAGGATCACGCCCTCGTTGGCCTCGAAGCCGTCCATCTCGACCAGGAGCTGGTTCAGGGTCTGCTCGCGCTCGTCGTTGCCGCCGCCAAGGCCGGCACCGCGATGGCGGCCGACGGCGTCGATTTCGTCGATGAAGATGATGCAGGGCGCGTTCTTCTTGGCCTGTTCGAACATGTCGCGCACGCGGCTGGCGCCGACGCCCACGAACATCTCGACGAAGTCGGAACCCGAAATCGTGAAGAAGGGCACGTTCGCCTCGCCGGCGATGGCGCGGGCCAGCAGGGTCTTGCCGGTGCCCGGCGGGCCGACCAGCAGGGCGCCCTTGGGGATGCGGCCGCCCAGGCGCTGGAATTTCTGCGGGTCCTTCAGGAAGTCGACGATTTCCTCGAGCTCTTCCTTGGCCTCGTCGATGCCGGCGACGTCATCGAAGGTGACCCGGCCGTGGCGTTCGGTCAGCAGGCGCGCCTTGGACTTGCCGAAACCCATGGCCTTGCCGCCGCCCGACTGCATCTGGCGCATGAAGAAGATCCACACGCCGATCAGCAGCAGCATGGGGAACCAGTTGATCAGGATGTCGATCAGGCTGACCCCGCCGGCTTCCGGCGGCTTGCTGGCGAAATTGACGTTCTTGTCGAGCAGGCGCTGGACCAGTTGCGGATCGTCGGGCTTCACCGTGGTGAATTCGCGCCCGTCGGTCAGCTTGAGGTAGACGGTGTTGCCCTGGATGGTGACATCGGTCACCCGCCCGCTGTCGACGTAGCCGATGAATTCGGAATAGCCCAGTTCCTTGCCCGCCGTGCGCGTCGTCGAGCCTTGGAAGGCATTGAACAGCGCAAACAGGATCAACGCGATCACTACCCACAGGGCGAGGTTGCGGCCGGGTAAATTCACGTGACTGGACCTTTCCTACCGGCACGCCGCCGGCGTTCCGCGCGATCGCGGCAACTCATACGTCTTCATAAAATAATGTGCTGCCGCCGGTAAACAACACCTTGCCCGGATTCAGGCAGAAATCACTTGTGCTGCACGATAACGCACATTGGCTGCCGTTGGATCCCCGAAATCGAGCGCGGGGACGGCAATCAGGCCCGCAGCGTCGAAAATCGCCGGCATCACCGCCCGCCGCGGCGGCGAAAGACGAGGCATCCCCTGGGCCTGATGGGCCCCCAAGGCGCGCACGGTCACGGGCCGGGGGCCTGCCTGAACCTCGAACCGCCCGTCCCACAGCCCCAGCTCGCCGGCGCCCAGGGGCAGATCGGGGCCGAGCCAGCGCGCCTCGCGCAGCACGGTGACCCGCTCCCGGCCGGCCAGGAAGCGGCACGCCCCCAGGGTGCCGCCGGGAAAGGCCTCGCCCGTATCGGCCAGGATTTCGGCCAGGCGGGCCAGGCGATCCCGCCGCGGGGCATATTGCCCGCCGCCCACGGCCGTGATCAGCCGCGCCAGCACCCGTTCGACGATCGGCGCCGGCTGCCCGGCCAGTGCCGCCCGGACGATCGTCCCCTCGCCCCAGGGCGACAGGCGCAGGGCATCGACCGCCAGGTGCCGCACCGCCACCGCGACAGCCTCCCGGTCCCGGCGCAGGCGCGATGCCGTGTCGGCCAGGCGCCCAGCGGTCAATTCCAGGGTCGCCATGGCCCGGCGCGTCGACACCCGCTGGAACCGGTCGTCCTGGTTCATCGGGTCGGCCACCGGGGCCAGGCCCGCGTCCAGGACCAGCCGCAGCAGGTCTTCGCGCGCGATTTCCAGCACGGGCCGCAGCAGCCGCACGCCGTCCACCAGGCGCAGGGGCGCCATGGCCGCCAGCCCGTCGAGGCCGCTGCCGCGCAGCAGGCGCAGGAGCACCGTCTCGGCCTGGTCATCGCGGCTGTGCCCGGTCAGCAGGTGCAGCACCCCGGCCTGGCGGCACCAGGCGGTGAGCAATTCGTAGCGGGCCGCGCGGGCAGCCGCTTCCAGGTCGGCATCGCCCAGCGCCCACCCCACCCGCAGCGTGACATGGGCGTGCCCCAGGGCCAGGGCCGCCTGGGCGACGTAGCCGGCTTCGGCGGCCGCTTCGGGGCGCAGGCCGTGATCGACGGTCAAGACCGTCAGCCGGGCCCCGCGCGATTGGGCCCAGGCATCGCACAGCAGCATCAGGCCCAGGCTGTCGGCCCCGCCGGACACCGCGACGGCCAGATGGGGGCTGGCCTCGAACGGGCCGAAACCGTCGAGCGTCTCGGCCACCCGCTCGAAGATCTCCCTGAGGTGGAGGTCCTCGTCGCTCAACACCGGCCTAGACCGATTTTTCCGAATGGCGCGCCATCTTCAATCGTCATGACCGGGCTTGTCCCGGTCATCCACGTCGGGACGAGCCACTTCCGTTGAAGAAAGAGGCAGCTTGCCGACGTGGATGGCCGGGACTTCGCCCGGCCATGACGAGTTTGGGGGTGAGCACGGCAAGAAGACCGCCCAAGGAACCGGCCCTAGGGGCAGCCGGCGGCTTTGCGCTCGCGGTCGGCCCGGCTCTTGATGGTTTGGCTGGCGTCGGCGTAGCGGGTGGGCAGTTCGGCCAGGACCTGGCAGCCTTTGTCCTTCTGGTTCATCTGGATCAGGCTCATGCCCAGCTTGAGGAAGCTGTCGGGCGCCTTGGCGCTGCCCGGATAGGTCTTGATGCCGTCGAGGAAGGCCTTGGCCGCGAGATCGTAGTTGCCGCGGACATAATAGGTCTCGCCCAGCCAGTACTGGGCATTGCCCGCCAGCTTGTCCGAGCCGAAGGCGGCGATGAAGGACTTGAGCTCGCCTTCCGCCTGGTCGTATTCGCCGCGGCGCAGCGAGCCCAAGGCCTTGTCATAGGCGGTCAGCGCCGCCGGCGAGGACGAGGCCGGGCTGGGCCCGCCGGGATTGCCGCCGCCGGTGGCGGGCGGCGGGGCGGCCGGGGTGGCCGCCGCGGTCGTCGCGGGCGGCGGGCTCGAGGGCGCAGGGGCCGCGCCAGCACCAGCGGCACCAGCCCCGGCCGCGGGGGCGCCGCCGGCCAGCACGCCGGTGGCCTGCTCGAGCCGGTTCAGGCGGAATTCGGTGTCTTCCTGGAGGTTCTTCAGCTTGGCATCGACCTGTTCGGCCGAATTCTGCGCTTCCTCGATCTTGCCGGTCATCCGGCGGATCTCTTCTTCCAGGGCCGACAGGCGCAGTTCCAACTGGGCGGCGGCGCCCGGCGCCACGGTGCTCTGGGCCAGGTGCAGTTCGGTCACCGTTTGCGACATCTGCGCCAGTTGCTCGCGCAGGGCGCCCAGGTCGGCGGGGGCCTGGGCCAGGGCCGGCCACGCCAGGCCCGCCATCAGCGCGGCGCCGGCGACGACATGACGAAGAGTGCGGCTCACCATCAGGGTTTTCCTCGAATCGGTCGCGACAACGCGTGGCCCGCGTCTCGCTACTCGTTTTAGATAACGTTCAAGTGGGGCAAAAGCGCGGCGTCGGCCCGATCAAAGAAAAAGCCCGCCCCGGTATGCCGGAGCGGGCCTTCTCGATCGGCGGTGGCGCGAACGCCGGCCGTGATCAGTTCACGCGGCTGAAGCCACGACGGTTCTGGGCCCACGAGGTCTCGTCCGAACCGACCGCGAAGGGGCGGTCCTTGCCGTAGGACACGGTCTGCAGGCGGTTGGCGTCGACGCCCAACGAGATCAGGTAGGCGCGGGCCGAATTGGCACGACGCTCGCCCAGGGCTAGGTTGTACTCGCGGGTGCCGCGCTCGTCGCAATGACCTTCGACGGTCAGGGTGACGGCCGGATACTTGGCCAGCCAGGCCGCCTGGGCCTGCAGGGTGCGCTGGCCTTCCGAGGTCAGGGTCGAGCTGTCGGTGTCGAAGAACACGCTGTCGCCAGCCGAAGCCGCGAGGCCTTCCTGCGTGGCGCCGAGGTCGCCGGGGGTGGTCACGCCGGTGTTGGCACCGCTACCAGCGGGCTCGGAGGACGAGCAGGCCGCGACGATAAACAGGGCGGCGACAAGGCTGGCGATCTTGTAACCGGGATGAGTGAAGCGCATAGCAATAGGACTCCTGGAGGTGCAGCGCTGTCGAGCGCGCCGGGCGGGTGGTATTCGCTTGGTTGCGAAACTAGCAGTTCGCACTTGCGAAATCCACAGCCCGCATAGCGCGGAAGGACGCAGGGGCATGGTTAACACCCCTGCTATCCTTGGTTCTAGTGCATATCCGCAACACTGTGCCCTATTTGTCAGGGATTCAGCGGCGACCAGGCCGGGTCTGAGCCGTCGAGCGGGGTCGGCAGCAGCCGCTCGTTGAACCCGGTGACGTCGACCGTATAGAGCTTGACCGAGCCCGAAGCGCCCGGCGATTGGCGGAAAAAGGCGATAACCCGGCCGTTTGGCGCCCAGGTCGGGGCTTCGTCCAGGAAGCTTTCGGTCAGGATGCGCTCGCCCGAGCCGTCCGGCGCCATCACGCCGATCGAGAAACGGCCACCCTTCATCTTGGTGAAAGCAATGAGATCACCGCGGGGTGACCATACCGGGGTAGCATAGCGGCCATCGCCGAACGAGATGCGCTTACCCCCGCCGCCGCCCGCGCCCATGATGTAGAGCTGCTGCGAACCGCCCGCGTCGGAGTTGTAGACGATCTGGCCGCCGTCGGGCGAATAGCTGGGCGAGGTTTCGATCGCCCCGCCCGAGGTCAGCCGGGTGATCTTGCGGGTGCGCAGGTCGACATTATAGAGGTCGGTATTGCCGTCCTTGGCCATGGACATGACCACGCGGTTGCCGTCGGGCGAGAAGCGCGGGGCAAAGGTCATGCCCGGGAAATCGCCCAGCACTTCCTGCTGGCCTGAGTCGATGTTGAACAGATAGACCCGCGGCTTGTCGTTGAAATAGGACATGTAGGTGATGGTCTGGTCGCGCGGCGAGAACCGCGGCGTGAGCACCAGATCCTTGCCCGAGGTCAGGAAGCGATGGTTGGCACCGTCCTGGTCCATGATCGCGAGGCGCTTGACCCGCCGGTTCTTCGGCCCCGATTCCGAGACATAGACGATCCGCGTATCGAAATAGCCTTCCTCGCCGGTCAGGCGCTTGTAGATCGTGTCGGCAATGATATGCGCGACCCGGCGCCAGTTGGCCGAATCGGCCGTGAAGGCGGTGCCGGTGAGCTGTTGCTCGGAGTTGGCATCCCAAAGGCGGAATTCGAAGGCGGTCTTGCCCCCTTGCGGGGTGACCTTGCCGGCGACAAGGGAATCGGCACCGGCGCTGCGCCAGTTTGCCAGCGCCGGCTGGCTCTGAATCTGGTCGGGGGTCTGCGGAAAGGTGCCGGGCGGAAGGGGCTTGAACAGGCCCGAGCGTTCCAGATCGGCGCTGATGACCTGAGCGACCTGGGCACCGAGATCGCCACCGGCGAAACTCGGCACGGCAATTGGGATTGGCTGAAAATTGCCGCCACCAACAATAATTTGCGTTGGGCTCTGGGCCATGGCCGGGCCGGCAAATGCCAGCCCTAGTGCTGCTGCCACTCCCAGTACCAGCACTTTCAATCTTGGGCGGGCATGCGTCGCGGTCATCGATCTATCCATCGCAGGTCGTCACCGAATCAGTTTGCCGAAGCTAGGCAGGAAAAATGGCAAAGGCGGGGCGGCTATACCACCTCACCCGCAACCAAATCGGGTCCGCCCGAACACTTTCGCGAAAACTGTGCTTTTTCTCCCTCTCCGCCCTTCAGGGGGGAGAGGGCCGGGGTGAGGTGGGTTCTCGGGCCAAGCGGTGCCTGTTGGAGCCACCACCTCACCCTTCCCCTCGCTACGCGACGGGCCCCTTCCCTCTCCCCCGCAAGCGGCGGAGAGGGAGCATCAGCCGCCGACGCCGACATCGCCAGGGGTAAAGACAATCTCCAAATACTGCCAGCGGGCGTATTTTTCGGGATTGAGATTCTTCAGTGGGTTGCAGCTCGGCTTGAAAAAGGCGGTGTAGGCATCACGGAAGAAGGAGCTGTACCGATCGCTACCGGCGCCGGTCCCGCTAACGAATTCGGGATTTCCGATCATCACCCCTGTCCTGTCATAGCGAACCCTGAAGATTACAGTGGAGCCGGCAAATGCAGTCGATCCTGGATCAACCCGGCGACACGACTGCAATTGCTGGACAATTTTGCTGACCTCCGAGCTGCTCAGCGGCTTGCTCGGATCGTTGTTGTTCTGCGTTTCCTTGTTCGGCTTGTCCGAGGCCTCGGCCTTGGGCGGCGGCGCCCCCGGCTTCTCCGTCGAGCGGTCGTTGAGCAAGGCGTCGAGGTCCGACAGGACGTCGGGCTTCTGTTCCGTCGGCTTGGTCGGCTTGGGCTTGGCCGGCTTGGGTTTCTCCGGCTCCTTGGGTTTCTCGGGCGGCTTGGGCTTTTCCGGTTCCTTGGGCTTTTCCGGCGTCGGCTTTTCGGGCTTGGGCGGGGTCGGCTCGGGGACCTGGCTTTGCACCGGATCGGGCGGCGGCACGTCCTGGGCGACCTGGGGCGGCGCCGGCTTGCTCTGCGGTGTCGGCGGCTTGGGCGGGGTCGGCGTGGGCGGTTCGGGCGTGGGCGGGGTCACGCTGGGCGGCGGCGGGGTCTCGCGCACCGTCTCGCTGGGCGGCAGCGGCTTGCTGGTGGGGGCCGGCGGCACCGGCGTCTGCACGCGCTTAGGGGGCGCCGGGTTGGCCCGTTCGGTGATGACGTCGACGATCTCGACCGAAATGATCTCGGGCTCGGGCAGCGGCCGGGCGAGTTGCGGCAGGCCGAACACCAGGAGGGCGATCAGCAGGAGATGCAGGATACCGGATGCAATCGCGCCCTTACGCATGATGCCGCCTTGGGCTCCTCGACTATTACGCTACGCGTTACTGGGCCGGCGGCAGCGCGATCAGCGCCACCTTGGTGAAGCCCGCGGCCTTGATCAGGCCCATGGTCTCCATCACCTTGCCGTAATTGATCGCCTGGTCGCCGCGGACATAGATGCGCGTCTCGGGCCCGCCGGGTGCGGCCGCCTTCAACTGGTCGACCAGGGTGGCCGTGCCCACTTCCGCGTCGCCGATGAAGATCTTGCCCTGGCCGTCGACCGAGACGATCACCGGCTTGTCGTCCTGGGGCAGGCTGTCGGCCTGGGTGGTGGGGAGGTCGACGTTCACGCCCACGGTGAGCAGCGGGGCCGCCACCATGAACACGATCAGCAGCACCAGCATGACGTCGACCATGGGCGTCACGTTGATGTCGGCCATGGGGGCGCGGCTGCGCCGGCTGCGCCGGCCGCCGCCACCGCCGAGCGAGGCACCCATGGCTCAAGGCCTCCGTTCGTCGAGTTGGCGGGAGAGGATGGCCGAGAATTCATCGGCGAAACTCTCCAGCCGGCCCTCGAAACGGCCGACATCGGACGACAGCTTGTTGTAGGCGATGACCGCGGGGATGGCCGCGACCAGGCCCAAGGCGGTGGCAAACAGCGCCTCGGCGATGCCCGGCGCCACCACCGAGAGCGAGGTGTTCTTCGACAGGGCGATGGCCGAGAAGGAATTCATGATGCCCCACACCGTGCCGAACAGGCCGACGAAGGGCGCGGTCGAGCCGACCGTGGCGAGGAAGCCTAAGTAGCGTTCCAGCCCGTCGAGCTCGCGGTTCAGGGCCACGCGCATGACCTTGGAGATGCGCTCGCCCAGGCCGGTGGCGAGGTTCGCCGCCGGCTGGGTCAGGCGGTCGGTCGCCCGGCGCCATTCGCGCATGGCGGCGACGAAGACCAGGGCCATGGGATGTTCCGGCCGGCCGGCGATGCGGTCGTAGAGATCGTCGATCGAGTTGCCGGACCAGAAGGCTTCCTCGAACTGGTCGGCCTGGACCTGGACCCGGCGCAGCCGGCGCAGCTTGTCGATGATGATCGCCCAGGACCAGAACGAGGCCAGGATGAGCAGGACGACCACGATCTTGACGATCCAGTCGGCCTGCAGGAACAGGCCCAGGATCGACATGTCCGGCGGGGTGGCGCCGCCCAGGCCGGTGGCGGCGATATCGCCCACGGGCGAGGTCAGGGGGGTCGCGGTCTCAGGGTTCATCCGTGTTTTCCCGTATCACGAGGCATGTTTTGGGTCTCGAAGGGGGCGAAAGCGTGGCGAACCGGGTCCGGAAAGCGGCGCGGACGCCCGTTTCGGTCCAGGCAGGCGAGACGAACCTGCGCCTGTGTCATAATTTCCTCACCCCGGCGCACGATCTGGACCGACTCCATGCTGGCGCCTTTCAGCACCTTCAGCCGGGTCTCGACCACCAGGGCATCGTCCAGCCGGGCCGGACGGGCATAGTCGATGTCGATGCGCTTGACCACGAAGGCCAGCGGGTCGTCGCCCTCCATCATAGCATTCTGGTCGATGCCGATCAGCCGGGCGAAATCGCTGCGCGCCCGTTCCATGAATTTGAGGTAATTGGCGTGATAGACGATGCCGCCGGCATCGGTGTCCTCGAAGAACACCCGCACGGGCAGCCAATGGGCGCCCTCGGCCAGGCTGCCCTGCTGCGGCGTGAGCGTCGCCCAATCAGGCATCGTCCACCTCGCCCAGGAGGGGAAGCTGCGCGATATCGGCCCGCTCGGGCATCGCCAGGCCTAGATGCTTGAACGCCGCCTGGGTCAGCATGCGGCCGCGCGGCGTGCGCTGGAGCAGGCCCTGCTGGATCAGGTAGGGCTCGATGATTTCCTCGATCGCATCACGCGGTTCCGACAGGGCGGCGGCCATGGTCTCGACCCCCACCGGCCCGCCGCCGTAGTCGCGCGCGATTGCCGACAGATAGCGGTGATCCATCGCGTCCAGCCCGCGGCCGTCGACCTCGAGGCGGACCAGGGCGGCATCGGCCACCTTGGCATCGACCGCCTTGGCCCCGGCGACCAGGGCGAAATCGCGCACCCGGCGCAGCAGGCGGCCGGCGATGCGTGGCGTGCCCCGGGCCCGCCTGGCGATTTCCCGGGCGCCGTCCGCCGTCATCTCGACATTCAGGATATGGGCGCCCCGGCGCACGATCAGTTCCAGTTCCGCGACCTCGTAGAAATTGAGCCGGATCGGGATGCCGAAGCGGTCGCGCAGGGGCGTGGTCAGCAGGCCGGAACGGGTGGTGGCCCCCACCAGGGTGAAGGGCGGCAGGTCGATCTTCACCGACCGCGCCGCCGGCCCCTCGCCGATCATCAGGTCGAGCTGGTAGTCCTCCATCGCCGGATAGAGGATTTCCTCGACCGCCGGGTTGAGGCGGTGGATCTCGTCGATGAACAGAACGTCGCGCGGCTCCAGGTTGGTGAGCAAGGCGGCCAGGTCGCCGGCCCGGGCGATCACCGGGCCTGACGTGGACTTGAAGCCCACGCCCAGTTCCCGCGCCATGATCTGGGCCAGCGTGGTCTTGCCCAGGCCCGGCGGCCCGAAGAACAGCACGTGATCCAAGGCGTCGCCGCGCACCCTGGCCGCCTCGATGAACACCTTCAGGTTCTCGCGCGCCTTGGCCTGCCCGACGAATTCATCCAGCCGGGCCGGGCGCAGGCTGGCCTCGAGTTGGTCGTCCTCGCGCCGGGCACCCGAGACGACGCGATCGGGGGCGGCGGGTACGCTCATCGGGCCAGTTCCTTCAGCCCGCCGCGGATCAGCGCCGCCACTTCAGGCTCGGGCCCCAGCTTCGACAGGGCCGCGGTGACGGCGACCGAGGCCTCGACCGGCTTGTAGCCCAGGTTGACCAGGGCCGAGACCGCCTCGGCCAGCGGCCCGGCTGCCATCTTGGTCGCACCGGGCGCCGCAGCCGCCACGGCGATGAAACCGCCACCGTCGCCGGCCGGCGTCTTGTCTTTGAGTTCCGTCACCAGGCGCAGGGCCAGCTTCGGCCCGACACCGCTGGCCCGGCCCAGGGCCGCCTTGTCGCCCAGGGTCACCGCGCGGGTGATCTCGGCCGGACTCAGCGTGTCGAGGATCGCCAGCGCGACCTTGGCGCCGACGCCCTGCACGGTCTGCAGAATGCGGAACCAGTCGCGTTCCGCCTTGTCCAGGAAGCCGAACAGGCGGATCGAATCCTCGCGCATCTGGGTCTCGACCACCAGGGCCACCGCCTCGCCCCGGCCCGGCAGGCGGCGCAGGGTGCGGGCGGAACAGGTGGCGACATAGCCGACGCCGCCGCAGTCGATCATGGCCCAGTCGTCGCCGGTCTCGTCCAGCAGGCCGGAAAGCTTGCCGATCATGATGCCCCCGCTGCGATCGCGGCGCGGGCATAGGCGCGGTTGCTGGCCGCGTGATGGGCATGACAGATGGCGACCGCCAGGGCGTCCGCCGCATCGGCCCCGGTGATCTCCACCGCCGGCAGCAGGATCTTCACCATATGGTGGATCTGCGCCTTTTCGGCATGGCCGGCACCGACCACCGATTTCTTGATGTGGTTGGGCGCATATTCGCCGACCGACAGGCCCGAGAGGGCGGGCGCCAGCAGCACGACGCCGCGCACCTGGCCCAGCTTCAGGGTCGAGACCGGGTTCTTGTTGACGAAGGTCTCCTCGACCGCGGCGGCCTGCGGGCGATAACGCTCGATCACCGCCATCACGCCTTCGAAGATCTGGCGCAGGCGGGCCGAAAGCTCATCCTTGGGATCGGAGACCACGGTGCCGTTGGCGACATGGCTCAGGCGCGAACCCACAGCCTCGATCACGCCCCAGCCGGTGCGCTGAAGTCCTGGATCGAGACCGATGAACCGCATTGACTCCTCTACCCTCTCGTCAACCCTATTTCGTCATCCCGGCCTTGAGCCGGGATCTTTCGACCAGTGCTCTCAAAGCCTTCGTGTCACAAGATCCCGGCTCTGCGGCCGGGATGACGAATTTTCAAACAACTCTGAGAACACACTGCGTCACGCCGACAGCCTCGCCATGATGTCGTCCGACACCTCGAAGTTGGCGTAGACGTTCTGCACGTCGTCGTTGTCGTCCAGCATGTCGATCATCTTCAGCAGGCTGCGCGCCGTATCCTCGTCGACCGCGGCGGTGACCATCGGCTTGAACACCAGCCTGGCGCCGTCGGCCGGGCCGAAGGTCTCTTCCAGGGCGTCGCGCACGGTGCCCAGATCGTCGATCGAGGTCAGGATCTCGTGGACTTCCTCGCCCGAGACGCAATCCTCGGCCCCGGCGTCGATCGCGGCTTCGAGCATCGCGTCGGCGCTGGCGGCGGCGAGCTTGTAGCTGATCTGGCCGACCCGGTTGAACATGTGGGCGACCGAACCGGTTGACCCTAAGTTGCCGCCGAACTTGGTGAAGATCGAGCGCACTTCCGAGGCGGTGCGGTTGCGGTTGTCGGTCAGGCCTTCGACCACCAGGGCGACGCCGGCCGGGCCGTAGCCCTCGTAGCGCACTTCCTCGTAGTTCTCGCCGTCGCCCCCGGCCGCCTTCTTGATCGCGCGGTCGATATTGTCCTTGGGCATGTTCTCGGCCCGGGCGGCGATGATCGCGGCGCGCAGGCGCGGGTTCATATTGGGGTCGGGCAGACCCATCTTGGCGGCGACGGTGATTTCGCGCGCGAGCTTGGAGAACATCTTCGAGCGCTTGGCGTCCTGCGCGCCCTTGCGGTGCATGATGTTCTTGAACTGGGAATGACCTGCCATGATGCCTCCGAAGACCGCAGCGCGCGCCGGCTGATGGGTGCTGCACCGCGGGTATGACTAATCGTGCCGATGATTTGGCGCAGAAAATACCATATGTTGTGGCTGGTCAGTACATCCCGTTTCGCGATCTACCAACCCAATATGGCGAGAATGGGTCAGTCGGGAGGCCACTGGGGCTTCAGCCGGCCGCCGACGCGGATCGGTTCGACCCTGGTGGCGAGGCCCGTGCGGTCGTCGGTGTCGACCACCACGCCGCACACCGTCGCCTCGCCCGCCGCCGGCTCGAAGCGGCCGCCGGGGATCTTGCGCACGAAGCGGTTCACCGGCTCGACCTTGTCCATGCCGATCACCGAGTCGTAGTCGCCGCACATGCCGGCGTCGGTCTGATAGGCGGTGCCGCCGTTCAGGACCTGGGCATCGGCCGTGGGAATATGGGAATGGGTGCCCACCACCAGGCTGACCCGGCCGTCGCAGAAATGACCCATGGCCATCTTCTCCGAGGTCGCCTCGGCATGGACGTCGATGATGATGGCGTTGACCGTGGGGCCCAGGCGCACCTTCGACAGCTCGGCCTCGACCGCGGCGAAGGGATCGTCCAGCGGGTCCATGAAGATCCGCCCCATGACGTTCACCACCATCACCTTGCGGCCGCCGGCCACCTCGTAGATGCCCGCCCCCGGCCCGGGGCCGAGGCGGGGAAGTTGCGCGGGCGCAGCAGCCTGGGGTCGCTGCCGATATAGGACAGGGTTTCCTTCTGGTCCCAGACATGATTGCCGGTCGAGATGCAGTCGACGCCCAGGGCATAGAATTCCTTGGCGATCTGGCCGGTGATGCCGAAGCCGCCGGCGGCGTTTTCGCCGTTCACCACGATGAAATCGGGCTTCAGGCGCGCGCGCATCTCGGGCAGGTGACGGGTCAGCCCGTCGCGGCCTGCCCGGCCCACCACGTCACCCAGAAACAGCAGCCTCATGGCTTGATCTCGATCGCCTCTTGTTCGGTCACGACCCAGTCGAGGGCCGCGTCATTCACCGCGCGGGGCACCGATGCCACTTCCTGGACGCAAAAAGCAAGCCCGATAGCGACAAAGCCGGGCCTCGCCGCACGCAGGGCGGGCAGGGTGCGGTCGTAAAAGCCGCCGCCCTGGCCCAGCCGGCCGCCCTGCCGGTCGAAGCCGACCAGGGGCACCAGGACCACGTCGGGCAGCAATTCACCGCCCTCGACCGGCACGGGGATGTCGAATTCCCCCGCCTCCAGCGCCAGGCCGTCCTCCCAGGCGCGGAACACCAGAGGCCGGCCGGGTGCCACCACCACCGGCAGGCACAGGGGATGGCCGCGGCCGGCCAGGGCCCGCAGGGCCGGCAAGGGGTCGATCTCGCTGCCGTGGGCGACATAGCCGGCGATGGTTTCCCCGGGCAGCAGGGGCAAGGCCCCGAGATGACGGACCAGGGCCGCGGCGGCATCGGCAGCACCGCCGGCATGGGCCAGTTTGCGCCGCTCCCGCAAGGTCTTGCGCAGGCCGGCCTTCGCGTCGTCGATATCCATGAGGGCCGGGAAATCTGGTCAAGCGGAAGCGGTTGGAGACTAGAGGGTGTGGCGGGACCACCGAAGCCGCTGGCGTTCCGATCCTCTGTGGCCTGCATCAGCAGGTGGGCACCGTGTGCATCGGACCAGGATCCGGGCAGGGACAGCTCCCAAGAGTCGGTTATTGGCCCCAGGGATTGCAGTGCCTAGGCGCACCCAGCAGTACCCGCCACGGCTCCATACTTAAGGGCTACGGCCCCGGGCTGCAAGACATGTAGAGGCTGCCGCCGGGCACGACGAGGTAGACATTGCCGCCTTCGACATAGGCCGGGCGGCCGGCGAAGGGGCCGCTGTCGAAGACGATCTCGTGCCCGGAACGATGATAGGCACCGCGGTTGCCGGCACGATCGGCATAGACGCCGGCATCGATGATGATGAGATCGATGACACTGTAGCCCGCCGCGTAGGAGCATCGGTAGGAGGCCGGGCCGAGGTCGACCCCCTGGGCGGGCGGCAGGTCGGCCGGCACCTCGGCCCCGGCCGGCGCCGCGGTTGCCAGACACATCGCCAGGATCGTCAATTGCCGTCGCATGGGAGACCCCGCTTGCTGCATGTCGTTCCCGCAGGCCAGATTAGCGCCGGTCGTGCTACCATCACCATGAGGGCGACAGGAAAGAACGGCGATGAAGCATTTCTCCCGATTGATCTCGACCACGCTGACCCTGCTGTGCTTCTCCGCCCTGCCCGCGGCCGCCGGATCGCTCTACACGATCAGGCCCGGCACCACCACCATCGGCTTTTCCGTCGATCACCTGGGCATGTTCACCACGGAAGGCAATTTCGCGCAATTCGAGGGCAAGCTGCTGCTCGACCTCGACAACCCCGAGCGAAGCCGGGTCGAGGTGAAGGTCGATACCGGCTCGGTCGAGGTCAATTCGGCCGAGGCCAGGCAGATGCTGCTCTCGCCCGACTATTTCGACCCCGGGCAATTCCCCCAGATGCGCTTCAAGGCCGTCTCGGTCGAAAAGCGCGACGGCAACAAGGTGCGCATCACCGGCGAGTTGACCGTGCGCGGCATCACCAAGCCCCAGGTCCTGGACGCCGAGCTGACCGAACGCCGCTTCGATCCCGCCGTGGGTGCCGAAGTCGCCAATTTCGTCGTCACCGGCACCATGGAACGCTCGGCCTTCGGCATGGACAGCGACGAGGATTTCGTTTCCGACGACGTGGTCTTGACGATCAGCGCCCATATCCAGCTGGCCAGCACCGACAATGCCACGCCGCCGCCCGGCAACTGAACGCACCGCCCGCTGGAGCACCGCGCAGCGCCGCCTGCATTGGGCGGGCGTGGCCCTGGTCCTGGCCGCCCTGATCCTGGCCTGGGTCATGACCAATATCGAGTTGCGCGCCCTGTTGTGGCGCTTCTGGCTCTACCAGGCCCACAAGACCGTCGGCCTGCTGGTCCTGGCCCTGGTCGTCGGGCGCATCTGGTTGCGCGTCACGCGCTACAGGCCGCCCCTGCCCCCGGCGATCCCCCTGTGGCAGCGCCGGGCGGCCGACGCCGGCCATGCCCTGCTCTACGGCCTGCTGACGCTGGTGCCAGCATTGGGGCTGCTGGTCGCCGACACGGCACCGATCAATGTGCCGACCCTGGTGTTCGGCCTGGTCAAGCTGCCCAGCCTGATCGGCCCGTCCAAGGAGTTGTACGACGTCGTGCGCCCGCTGCACGAACTGGCGGCCTACGGCCTGCTGGCGCTGGCGACCGGCCACGGCCTGATGGCCCTCCACCACCACCGCCGCGGCCTCAGCGTACTGCGCCGGATGTGGTGGTGATCAGGCGGGTTCGAAGCGGGCGACCAGTTGCTCGACCCGGGCGGCGGCCTTTTCCAGGCCCTGGGCGGCCCGGGCTTCCAGGCTGGAGGCGCGGGCGGCGAGTTCGCCGTGCAGGCGCGTCACCTCGGTGCGAAGCTGGTCGTTCTCGCTCTGCAGGGCTTCGATCTCGGTCAGCCGGTCCGAGAGGTCGTCGGCGGCCAGCAGCGCGGCCATCAGCAGAACCTGCGCCTCGGCCACCTGGGCGTTGGCGGGCAGGCCCAGCATCTCGACCTTCGACTGCAGATATTCGGCGAGATCGTTGATCTTGGTTTCGTCGCCCGGCTGGCACGAGACGCGGTAGGCGCGGCCGTTGACCGTGACACTGATCTGACGCATGGGGCGCGGCCTTATTCGGCGATGGCGCGGTCGAGCCGCGCGATGGTCTGATCCAGGCGCTTGGCCGCGGCTTCATTGGCGTTCTCGAGCCGGAACAGCTCGGCCTGGCGCTGGGCACCCTGGGCCTCGGCCTTGGCCAGCGACGCCTTCAGCGCGGCATTCTCGGCCGCCAGGCCTTCGACATCCGTCTTCACCTCGGCCAGTTCCGCGCGCGCCTCGTCCAATTCGCGCAGGGCTTCCTCGGCGAAGGCTTCCGCATCGGCGAGGCGGGTGTCCACGGCGGCAACCGGCGCCGACGCCCGCAGATCGGCGTTTTCCGCCGCCAATTCGCCCAGCCGCGCTTCCAGCGCCCGGTTGTCGCCGCGCGCCTCCTCCAGCGCCACCGCGAGCTGGTCGAGATCCGCCGTCAGCCGGTCGTATTCGCCGACCAGGGCGGCATGCACGGCGCCGTCGACCGTGCCGCCCGCCGGCTGAATGGTATCGGCAATCGCGTCGAAGCGATCGAGAACGGCGGCAAGGCGCGCTTCGGCAGCGGCGAGTCGGTCCATGGCAGGCCCTTAAACTCAATATGTGCAGCCCCTGCCGCACGAATCACCCCATAGGATGTGGCGCGGCGGGGCGCTGGTCAATTCTCGGCATGGCACGGTTGCCGCGCCGGTGCATTGAAATGCCGCCGGCGGCGGCCCAAGTGAGCGCAACGCCCGTCCGCTGGCCAGGTCTGGAGTTTACGGCATGGTTTCGTTTTCCGTTCTCGATCTCGCCCCCGTCGTCGAAGGCACCACACCTGCCGATGCCCTGCGCAACACGCTGGACCTTGCCCAGCATGTCGAACACTGGGGTTACCGCCGCTATTGGCTGGCCGAGCACCACAACATGATCGGCATCGCCAGCGCCGCCACCGCTGTGGTGATCGGCCATGTCGCCGGCGGCACCAGGTCGATCCGTGTCGGCGCCGGCGGCATCATGCTGCCCAACCATTCGCCCCTGGTGATCGCCGAACAGTTCGGCACCCTCGAATCGCTCTATCCCGGCCGCATCGATTTAGGCCTGGGCCGCGCGCCCGGCTCGGACCAGCAGACGGCACGGGCCATGCGCCGCGACCTGATGACCAGCGGCGACCGCTTCCCCCAGGACGTGCTGCAACTCCAGGCCCTGCTGGGCCCGGTGCAGCCGGGCCAGGCGGTCCAGGCGGTGCCCGGCGGCGGCACCAACGTGCCCCTGTGGATCCTGGGCTCCAGCCTGTTCGGGGCGCAACTGGCCGCCGAACTGGGCCTGCCCTATGCCTTCGCCTCGCATTTCGCGCCCGACGCCCTGCTCGAGGCGATCGAGATCTATCGCGGCGAGTTCAAGCCGTCGGCGCAACTGACCAGGCCCCATGTCATGCTGGGGGTGAATGTCGTCGCCGCCGATACGGACGGCGAGGCCAAGCGCCTCTTCACCTCGGTCCAGCAGCAGTTCACCAACATGTTCCGCGGCACCCGCGGCAAGCTGCAACCGCCCATCGACGATATCGAGGCCTATTGGTCGCCGGTCGAGCGGATCCAGGCCTCGCGCATGCTGACCTGTTCCTTCGTCGGCGGGCCGCAGACTGTGCGGGCCGATCTCGCCCGCTTCATCGAACGCACGGGCGCCGATGAATTGATGGTCGCCTCGGCGATCTACGACCATGCGGCGCGGTTGAACTCCTACGCCCTGCTGGCCGAATTGGCCGAAAGCCTGGCCGACGAGAGCGACACGCTGTCGGACAGCGGCCGTCAGGCGGCGGAGGCGGTACCCCAGTAGTTATAGCCGGCGATGCGCGGGGTCGATGGCAGGTACATGGTCTCCAGGTCGTCGATCCTGAAGCCGCCCTGGCGGATCACTGCCGGGATGTCACGGGTCAGGTGACAGCCGCCGAACAGCACTTTCCACACCGGGTTGACCCGGGCCTGCCACTGCCCCACGCCCTTGTCGGGGGCCGCCCCGTGCTCGCAGAACAAGAGCTTGCCGCCGGGCTTCAGCACCCGCCGCATGCCTTCCAGCGCCGTCACCGGATCGGGGATCGTGCACAGGCTGTAGGTGATCAGCACGGTATCGACACTGGCGTCATCGAGCGGGATGCGCTCGCCCG
Source organism: Oleomonas cavernae (assembly GCF_003590945.1). Classification (NCBI taxonomy): domain Bacteria; kingdom Pseudomonadati; phylum Pseudomonadota; class Alphaproteobacteria; order Acetobacterales; family Acetobacteraceae; genus Oleomonas; species Oleomonas cavernae. Next base: position 391,981 of record NZ_QYUK01000016.1, read on the forward strand.
GCAGGCCGATGAACTCGACCGGAAAGCCGACCTGGGCCGCGCGCTTGCCAGCGATCCGCCACGAGCGTTCCGACGGGTCGAGGCCGATCACTTTGGTCACCTTGGCGGCATCGTAATAGGGCAGGTTCAGGCCGGTGCCGATGCCGATTTCCAGCACCGTCCCCTCGGCCCTGGGCACCACCTTGCGCCGCTGGTAGCGGATCGGCTTGGTGCCGCAGGCGCAATTGATGATGTGCGGCACCACGTGGCGCTCGTAGAAGCCCATGACACTTCCCCCTGGATTTGGGCAAGAGGGTGCACGCGGCGGATCGCCGCCGTCAACCGCGCCCGATGAAGGGCATGTTGGTCGCGGCGATGGTCAGGAACTGGACATTGGTGTCGAGCGGCAGGTTGGCCATGAACACCACCGCCTCGGCCGCCTTGGCCGCCTGCATCCGCGGCTCGGGCGCGATCCGCCCGTCGGCCTGGAGCATGCCGGTGGCCATCCCCTGGGTCATCTCGGTCGCGGCATTGCCGATGTCGATCTGGCCGCAGGCGATGCTGAACGGCCGGCCGTCGAGCGAGATCGACCGGGTCAGGCCGGTGATGGCGTGCTTGGACGCGGTATAGGCGACCGAGCGGGGCCTGGGCACATGGGCCGAGATCGAGCCGTTGTTGACGATCCGCCCGCCTTGCGGCACCTGCGCCTTCATCGCCTTGAACGCCGCCTGGGCGCACAGGAAGCAGCCGGTCAGGTTGACCTCGATCAGCGCCCGCCATTTCGCCGCCGGCACCTCCTCGACCGAGCCCGAGGCATCGAAGCTGCCGGCATTGTTGAACAGCACGTCGATGCGGCCGAAACGCGCCAGGGCCGCCGCGAACAGGGCCGCGACGGCGCCCTCGTCGGTCACGTCGGTCGGCACCGCCAGCGTCCTGGCCGGATCGGCGCACAGGGCCTGCGTCGCTGCAAGGGCGTCCGCCCGCCGTCCCGCCAGGACGACACTGTCGCCCTGGGCCGCAAAGGCGATCGCGGTGGCCCGGCCGATGCCCGAGCCTGCCCCGGTGACGACGACGACCTTGGCGCTCATGCAACCTCCGTCAATACAAACGTGAAGACTTCACCGGCCGCCTGATCCCCGACAAGCACCGGCGATGATGCGGCTCCCCCCGGCGGGAGAACAGCGAAAATCCTGCAATCGAAAATGGTTTCGGCCACCCCAAAGCCCGTTTCAGCAGTATGGCGGGCCGGCTTTTGCGGTCGATGCCGCAGAGCAAAACGAGGTCTGGAATGAAGCCGGCCCGATCTGTAGGCTGCTTCCGGGCGATGCGTGGGCGGGCACGGAATGTTAAGGTTCCCTTGGGCACAGATCTCTGCTGCCGGAACGGACGGTCGCCCGGGATTCGTCGCCTATGGCTTTCAGGCGCCGACCCCGTATCGGGCAGCGTAGTAGGGGCAGGAAGTCATGTCAGCGCCTGTGTCAGCACACGACATCGAGCTGGTGTCGCCGCCGGGCCGAGGCCCGCGCATCCTGATCTACAGCCATGACACCTTCGGCCTGGGCCACCTGCGCCGCTCCCGCGCCATTGCCAATCGCCTGATCCAGAGCCATCCCGACGCCTCGATCCTGATCATTTCCGGCTCGCCGGTGATCGGCAGCTTCGACTTTGCCCATGGCGTCGACTATGTCCGGGTGCCCGGCGTGGTGAAGCTGCCGGATGGCTCCTACACCACCCACAGCCTGAACATGGCCCTGGACCAGGCGGTGGCCATGCGCCAGGGCATCATCCTGGAAAGCTGCCGCACCCTGTCGCCGGATCTCGTCATCGTCGACAAGGAGCCGACGGGCTTCCGGGGCGAATTGCTGCCGGCCCTGGCCAAGCTGAAGGCCGACGGCGCCCGCATCGTCCTGGGCGTGCGCGACGTGATGGACGCGCCCGAAGCCCTGGTCCCGGAATGGGAGCGCAAGGGTGCGATCAGTGCCCTGGTCGAGTTCTACGACGCCATCTGGGTCTACGGCCTGCAGGATTTCTATGAACCGCTGGCCGCCCTGCCGCTGCCCCCGGCCTTCCGCCAGCGCATTTCCTATACCGGCTATCTGCGCCGCGAGGTGCCGACCAGGCGGCCGCTGACCCGCTATCCGCGGCTGACCCGGCGGCCCTTCATCCTGGTCACGCCGGGCGGCGGCGGCGACGGCCACGAGATGATCGACTGGGTCCTGTCGGCCTACGAGCACGACCGGCACCTGCCCAACCCCGCCCTGATCGTCTTCGGCCCGTTCCTGGCCCGCGAAAGCCGGGCGCGCTTCCTCGAACGCATCGCCCTCTTGCCGGATGTGGAGGCCCTGACCTTCGATTCAGGCATGGAGCACCTGATGAACGCTGCCGCCAGCGTCATTTCCATGGGCGGCTACAACACCTTTTGCGAGATCCTGTCGCTGGACAAGCGGGCCTTGATCATTCCCCGGCGCTCGCCCCGGCTGGAGCAGACAATCCGCACCGAACAGGCCTGTCGCCTGGGCCTGATCCAGTACCTCGACGGCGCCAACCTGCACCCGGGCGCGGTGCGCGACCCGATGGAAATGGCCCAGGCCATTCGCGCCCTGCCCGACCAGCCGCTGCCCTCGTCCGCCTTCCTGCCCAACATGCTGGACGGCCTGCCCCGCATCGACACGCTGACGGCGCCCTGGCTGGGCCGCCCCCAAATGACGGTCCGGCGGCGGGTCGCCCGGACCGGTGTGGCCGAATGACGGCTGCGGCCGGGTCGCGACTGGCCATCATCGTCAAGGGCTATCCCCGGCTGTCGGAAACCTTCATCGCCCAGGAACTGCTGGCCCTGGAACAGGCCGGGCTGGCCCTCGAGATCTGGTCGCTGCGCCGGCCGACCGACCCCGACGTGCACCAGCTCCACCGCCAGATCCAGGCGCCGGCCCACTACCTGCCGGAATATCTGTACCAGGAGCCGCTACGCGTCCTCAAAGGCCTCGCCGCCGGCCTGGGCCGGGCGCGCTTGCCGCGGCTGATGGCGGTCTTCCTGCGCGACCTGTGGCGCGATCCCACGGCCAACCGGCTGCGCCGCCTGGGCCAGGCCCTGGTCCTGGCGCGCGAACTGCCGGCGACGGTCGGGCACCTCCACGTCCATTTCCTGCACACGCCGGCCTCCGTCGCCCGCTATGCCGCCCTGCTCACCGGCCGGCGCTACAGTTTCTCGGCCCATGCCAAGGATATCTGGACCACGCCGGCCTGGGAGAAGCGCGAGAAGATCGCCGACAGCGCCTGGGGCGTCACCTGCACCTGCCAGGGACACGAGGCCCTGGCGCCGCTGGCCCCGCCCGGGCGCGTCTCGCTGGTCTATCACGGGCTGGACCTGGGCCGCTTTCCCCGCCGCCCGAGCGGCCCGACGCCCCGCCGGGACACCCCGTCAACTTGATCACCGTCGGCCGGGCCGTGCCCAAGAAGGGCTTCGACGACCTGCTGGCGGCGCTCGGCCGGTTGCCGGCCGCGTTGAACTGGCGCCTGGTCCACATCGGCGGGGGCAGCCTGCGCACCGCCCTCGAACAGCAGGCGGTGCGGCTTGGCCTGGGCGACCGGGTGACCTGGGCCGGCGCCCTGCCCCAGGCCGAGGTGATCGCGGCCCTGCGCCAGGCCGACATCTTCGTTCTGCCGTGCAAGGAGGGGGCCGACGGCGACCGCGACGGCCTGCCCAATGTCATCATGGAGGCGGCGACCCAGGGCCTGCCCATCGTCTCGACCCGGTTTGCCGGTGTGCCCGAATTCGTCCGCGAGGGGATCGAGGGCCTGCTGGTGCCGCCGAACGATCCGCCCGCGCTCGCCCGGGCGCTCGAGAGCCTGATCCTGGACGGCCCCCAACGGCGGCGCCTGGGCGCCGGTGCCCTGGCGCGGGTCCGGGCCGCCTTCTCCTTCGAGGCCGGGATCGCGGCGCTGCTGGCGAAGTTTCGCCCATGACCGCCGCCATAGCCTTCTACGCCCCGCTGAAAAGCCCGGACGACCCGGTGCCGTCGGGCGACCGGGAGATGGCGCGCCTGCTGTTTGCGGCGCTGGCCCGCGCCGGCTATGCCCCCGAGCTGGCCTCGCGGCTGCGGCTCTACAACGGCCGGGGCGATGCCGACCTGGCCATGGCGCAGGAAGCCGCGGCGGTGGGGCGGCGATGGCCCTGGCCGATGCCTATCTGGCCCGGCCGCCGGCCGAGCGCCCGCGCCTGTGGTTCACCTATCATGTCTATTACAAGGCGCCCGACCTGATCGGCCCCGTCGTCGCCCGGCGCCTGGGGATTCCCTATCTCGTCGCCGAAGGCTCGCGCTCGCCCAAGCGGGCGGCGGGGCCCTGGGCGCGCGGCCACGCCCAGGCGGAAGCAGCACTCGATGCTGCCCGGGTCATCCTGGTGCTGAACGAGCGCGACCGCCCGGCCCTGGCGGCGGCGCAGCCGGCGAGCCAGCGCCTGGTCCCGTTCCCGCCCTTCCTCGATCCGGCCGTCTGGCCCGCCGCCCCGCGGGAAGCGACAGCGGGGCCGCTGCGCCTGCTGACCGTCGCCATGATGCGCGCGGGCGACAAGCGCGCGTCCTACGATCTGCTGGCCCAGGCCCTGGAACTGGCCGCCGACCTGCCCTGGACCCTGGACATCGTCGGCGACGGCCCGGCCCGGGCCGCGGTCGAGGCGCGCTTTTCAGGCCTCGGCGACCGGGTGCGCTGGCACGGCCTGGTGACCGACCGCGCGGTGCTGGGCAGTTACTATGCCGGTGCCGACCTGCTGGTCTGGCCGGCGGTGAACGAGGCCTTTGGCATGATCTTCCTCGAGGCGGCGCTGCACGGCTGTCCGGCCCTGGCGGGCGATTTCGGCGGCGTGCGCGGCGTTGTCCGGCCGGGCGAGACGGGGGTGATCGTTGCCCCGGGCGACGCCTCGGCCCTGGCGGCCGCGCTGGTCGACCTCGCCCAACCGGGGCGCCTGGCGCCGCTGTCGGCCGCCGCCCGGCGCTTCGTCCTTGGCGAGCGGACGCTCGATGTCGCGGCGGCACGGCTTGCCGCCATCATCGCCGAGACCCTCTCGGCATGGGAGGGCCGGGCATGAGCCTGTCGGTCCTGATCGCCGTCACCCATCTGCTGGGCGTCGGCCACCTGGCCCGGGCCGCCGCACTCGGCCGTGGCCTCGCCGCGGCCGGGCACCGGGTGACCCTGGTCACCGGCGGGCGGCCCAGCACTCTGATCCGGCTGGCGGGGTCGAGGTGGTGCAACTGCCCCCGGTTCACTGCCGGGGGGTGGACTTCCGCACCCTGCTGGGCGACGACGGCCAGCCCATTGGCGATCGGGTGCGGGCGGCCCGGATCGAGGCCATGCTGGGCGCGCTGGCGAAGGCCGCGCCCGACGTGGTGGTGACGGAGACCTTCCCCTTCGGCCGGCGGCAACTGGCCGCGGAGTTCCTGGCCCTGCTCGAGACGGCCGAGGCCCGGCCCCGGCGGCCGGCGATCCTGGCCTCGATCCGGGATATCCTCAATCCGCCGTCCAGCGCCGCCAAGGCCGTCGAGGCGCAGGAACGCCTGGGCCGCCACTACGACGGCGTCCTGGTCCATGGCGACCGGGCCGTCGCCCCCCTGGATGCCTCCTGGCCGGTCGATCCGGCCCTGGCGCGGATGCTGCACTACACCGGCTATGTCGTCGAGCAGGCGCCGGGTGACGGCCCCGCCCCGGCGCCGGGCCATGACATCCTGGTTTCGGGCGGGGGCAGTGCTGCCAGCCTGCCGCTGTTCCGGGCCGCGGTCGCGGCGGCGGCAACCTGGCCGGGGCCGCAGCGCTGGCGCCTGCTGGTGGGCCAGGGCGTGCCCCAGGCCGATTTCGATGCCCTGGCCGCCCATCAGGGCGAGGGCCTGGTGGTCGAGCGGGCGCGGCCCGATTTCACGCGCCTGCTGGCCGGCGCCGCTCTCTCGGTCAGCCAGGCGGGCTACAACACCGCGATCGACATCGCCGTCGCCCGGGTGCCGGCGGTGGTCGTGCCGTTCGAACAGGGCCACGAGGCCGAACAGCGCCTGCGTGCAGAGTGCTTCGCCGCCAGCGGCCTGGTCGGCATCGTGGCCGAACAGGATCTCACCCCCGAAAGCCTGGCCCGCGCGGTCGCCGAGACCCTGGCCAGGCCGCGACCGGCACGGTGCCCGCTGAACCTCGACGGCATCGCGGGCAGCATCCGCGTGATCGAGGATCATGCCGGCCGCGCGGCAGCCTTGGACCGGGCCCTGGCGCGCGCCGCCGCCACGGGCAAGGTGATCGAGTTCTGGTGGCGGGACGACGACGCGGTCGAACCCGGGCCGAAACTGGACCGTCTGCTGGACCTTGCCGGCCGCCACGGCGTGCCGCTGGCCCTGGCGGTGATTCCGCAAGGGGCGACGGCGGCGCTGGCCAGCCGCCTGGCCGATTTGCCGGTGGCGGTCCTGGTCCATGGCCTCGCCCATCGCAACAATGCCCCGCCCGGGACCAAGAAACAGGAACTGGGCCATCTGCCGCCGGCCGCGCTGGCGGCAGACCTTGCCGTGGCGCGCGCGCATCTGGCGGATCTGTTCGGGGATCGGCTGCTGCCCGTCCTGGTGCCGCCCTGGAACCGCATCGAGCCTGAGTTGGTGCCGCTGCTGCCGGCGGCGGGGTTCGCCGGCCTGTCGAGCTATGGCCGGCAGCCGGCGGCGGCGGTGCCGGGCCTGGTCCAGGCCAATAGCCATGTCGATCCGATCGATTGGCGGGGCGGCGGCGGCCTGGTGTCGCCCGTGGCCTTGTTCGCCGATCTGGCGGCGCACATCGAGGCGATCGTCGACGGCAGCGCCCCGGCCGAACCGATCGGCCTGCTGACCCACCATCTCGTCCAGGACGCCTGGACCTGGGCCTGGATCGAGCGGTTCGTTGCTTTGGTGCAATCTGGCCGCGGCACCCGCTTCATTTCGGCGCAACAAGTGTTCAAGCCAGATTGCCCCCCGGCCGTTGATTACCTTTAATGGCGGGGTAACCTCGATTGGGATCGCTGGCGCGGAATGGCTGAACACCTCGAACCTGATCGCCACCTGCTTCGCGTCCAGAACCTGAACGTCGAATTCACGGGCGAGACCGGCATGGTCCATGCCGTGCGCGGGGCCGGTTTCGACCTGCACGCCGGCAAGACCTTTGCCGTGGTCGGCGAGTCCGGCTCGGGCAAGTCGGTGACGGCCCAGGCGATCATGGGGATCCTGCCGCACAACGGCCGCATCACCGGCGGCTCGCTGCTGTTCCGACAGGGGCCGGGCGACGGCATGATCGACCTGGCGCGCCTGCCGCGGGAATCGACGGCGATGCGGGCGATCCGCGGCGACCGCATCGCCATGATCTTCCAGGAGCCGATGTCGTCCTTCTCGCCGGTGCACAGCATCGGCAACCAGGTGACCGAGGCCCTGCGCATTCACACCAAGGTCTCGGCGAAAGACGCCGCCGCCGCCGCCATGGCCCTGTTCGAACGGGTGGGTTTTCACAACCCCAAGGCCATGCTCACCACCTATCCGTTCGAACTGTCGGGCGGCATGCGCCAGCGGGCAATGATCGCGATGGCCCTGATCTGCAACCCCGCCCTGCTGATCGCCGACGAGCCGACGACCGCGCTCGACGTCACCACCCAGGCGCAGATCCTGCAACTGATCAAGGATCTCCAGGCGGAACGGGGCATGGCGGTGATGCTGATCACCCATGACCTGGGCGTGGTCGCCAGCATGGCCGACGAGATAGCCGTCATGTACCGCGGCGAGGTGATGGAAAGCGGCAGCCGCGAACAAATCTTCCGCGCGCCCCGCCACCCCTACCTGCAAGCCCTGATGCGCGCGGTGCCCCGCTTCCACATGGAACAGGGCGAACGCCTCATCCCGTTGCGCGAAATCAAGCTGCCGGCGGACGCACTCAACGCCGTGGCCAGGCCGTCCGCCGCCCCGCGCGACGTCCTCTCGGTCGAGCGGGTCTCGAAGAGCTTCATGCCCCGGGGCAGCCTGTGGTCGCGCTATGTCACCTCGATCCATGCCCTGACCGATGTCAGCTTCGCCCTGAAGGCCGGCTGCACCCTGGGCCTGGTGGGCGAGTCCGGCTCGGGCAAGACCACGCTGGCCCGCATCATCATGCGCGCGCTGCACCCCGACAGCGGCCGCGTCTGCTTCGACGACGGCAGCGGCCCGCTGGACCTGGCCACCCTGGACGCGGCGCGCCTGAAGGCCTTCCGCCGCACCGTGCAGTTCGTCTTCCAGGACCCCCATTCCAGCCTCAACCCGCGCATGACCGTGCAGGACATCCTGACCGAGCCGCTGGGCATCCACGGCATCGGCACCCCGGCCGAGCGCCTGGAGCGGGTAGCCGGCCTGGTCGAACTGGTGGGCCTGCACCGCCGCCACCTGAAGCGTTACCCGCATTCCTTCTCGGGCGGCCAGCGCCAGCGCATCGGCCTGGCCCGGGCGCTGGCGCTGTCGCCTTCGGTGATCATCTGCGACGAGCCGACCTCGGCCCTCGACGTCTCGGTCCAGGCCCAGGTGCTGAACCTGCTGCACGACCTGCAGGCCCAGCTCGGCCTGTCCTATCTGTTCGTCTCCCACAATCTGGCGGTGGTCGACTACATGGCCGACGACATCGTCGTGCTGTGCCGCGGCCTGGTGGTGGAGCGGGCGCCGCGCGAACGCCTGTTCCGCGCGCCCCGGCATCCCTATACTCAGGCCCTGATCGCCGCCGTGCCCGAGCCCGACATCGACTACCCGCTCGATTCCGCCGGCGTCAAGGCCGGTATCGGCCCCGCCGACTGGCCGGCGCCGTTCCGCATCGGCCGGGATCCGGCACAAAGCCGGATGGTCGAGGTGGCGCCCGAGCACTTCGTGCGCATCGGCGACGAGACGATGGGGGGCTCGAGGCATGAGCCGCATCCTCGCCGCCCTGCTACTTCTAGTATCTCACGCGCTGAGCGGCACGGCCCTGGCGGACGGTCCGCCCGAGGTGCCGATGCTGGCGCCGCTGGTGGCCGCGGGCAAGCTGCCGCCGGTCGGCGAGCGCCTGCCCAAGGTGCCGCTGGTCTCGGATTTCGCCAGCTTCGGCCGCACGCTCGGCAGCTATGGCGGCGAGATCCGCATGCTGACGGCCAAGGCACGCGACCTGCGCTATGTCTCGGTCAACGGCTATGCCCGGCTGATGGTCTACGACCAGAACCTGGCCCTGAAACCCGATATCCTGGAGCGGGTCGACAACGAGGGCGACCGGGTCTTCACCTTCACCCTGCGCGAAGGCCACCGCTGGTCCGACGGCGCCCCTTCACCACCGAGGATTTCCGCTATTACTGGGAAGACATCGCCAACAACAAGCAACTGTCCAAGGCCGGGCCGCCGGAGCTGTTCCGCGCCGACGGCCAATTGCCCAGGGTCGACATCCTGGGGCCCTACCAGATCCGCTATAGCTGGGACAAGCCGAACCCCGGCTTCCTGCCGTCCCTGGCCCTGCCGCGGCCGATCTTCATCTATGCCCCGGCGCATTACCTGCACCAGTTCCATGCCCGCTACGGCGACAAGGATGCGCTGGCGGCCGAGGCGTCACGCCGCAGCCTGAGTTCCTGGGCCGCCCTGCACAACAAGCTGAACGAGCCCTATGACGCCAGCAATGTCGACATGCCCACGCTGGACCCCTGGGTGGTCAAGACGGCACCGCCGGCGTCGCGTTTCGTGTTCGAGCGCAACCCCTATTTCCACCGGGTCGATCCGGCCGGGCGGCAGTTGCCCTATATCGACCGCGTCATCGTCTCGATCACCGCCCCCAGCCTGTTCGCCGCCCGCGCCAATGCCGGCGACGTCGACCTGCAGACCCGGGGCCTGGCCATGAGCGACGTACCCGTCCTGAAGGAAGGCGAGGCGATGCACGGCTACCGCACCCTGCTGTGGCCGATGGCGCAGGGCTCGGCCTTCGCCCTCTACCCCAACCTGACCACCAGCGACCCGGTCTGGCGCAAGGTGGTGCGGGACGTGCGCTTCCGGCGCGCCCTGTCCCTGGCCATCGATCGCCACACCCTGAACAACGCCCTGTGGTTCGGCTTAGGGATCGAGGGCAACAACGGCCTGATGCCCGATTCCGCGCTCTACGCCGACGACAACCGGACCAAGTGGGCGCACTACGACCCCGCCGAGGCCAACCGCCTGCTGGACGAGATGGGCCTGGATCAGCGCGACAGCGCCGGCACGCGACTGCTGCCCGACGGGCGGCCGCTGCGCGTCATCGTCGAGGTCGACGGCAACGCCGGCGTGCTGATCGACGCGCTCGAGATCACCGAGGAATTCTGGGCCGATGTGGGCGTGCGCCTGTTCATCAAGCCGGGCGACATCGGCAATATCCGGCAGCGTTCCTATGCCGGGCAGACCGTGATGGTGGCCGGCACCGGCTTCGACAACGCCCTGGTAACGCCCCTGATGTCGCCGCGCGAGCTGGCGCCGATCCAGCAGGCCAATGCCGCCTGGCCCAAATGGGGCCAGTATTTCGAGACCAACGGCAAGCTGGGCGAGGCACCCGACACGCCCAAGGCCAAGCGCCTGATGGAACTCTACGAGCAGTGGTGCATGAGTTCGAGCGAGGCGGAAAAGGCCCGCGCCTGGTCCGAGATGCTGAACCTGCACGCCGACAATCAATGGGTCATCGGCACGGTGTCGGGCGACCTGCAGCCCATCGTGGTCAACAACCGCCTGCGCAACATTCCCGACCGGGCGTTCTTCTCGTGGGAGCCGACGGCCCTGCTGGGGGCCTATCGCATCGACGAATTCTATTTCGCCGATGGCGCGCAAGGGGGCTCGTAAGGGGGGCTCATGACACGCTATTTCCTGCGCCGGCTGGCCACCATGGCGGTCACCCTGCTGATCATCTCCGCCCTGGTCTTCATCGTGATCAAGCTGCCGCCCGGCGACTTCCTCACCCTGCGGATCGACGAGCTGATGGCGGAAGGCGACGCCGCCAGCGCCGCCAAGGCGGACTTCCTGCGCGCCGAATACGGCCTCGACAAGCCGGGCTGGCAGCAATACCTGACCTGGATCGGGCTGTGGCAGGGGCCGCACGGCTTCTCGGGCCTGCTGCAGGGCGACTGGGGCTGGTCCTTCGAATACGAACGCCCGGTGATCGAGGTGGTCGGCGACTCGCTGTTCATGACCATCGTGGTCAACATCGCCGCCCTGCTGTTCATCCACCTGGTGGCGATCCCCATCGCCCTCTATACCGCGACCCACAAGAACACCGCGGCCAGCCATCTGGTCACCCTGCTCGGCTATCTGGGCCTGGCCACCCCCAGCTTCCTGCTGGCCCTGCTGCTGCTGTTCTACCTCAACCGATGGTTCGGCCTGTCGATCGGCGGCATGATGGATCCCGCCTTCGAGGGCGAGCCCTGGTCGCTGGCCAAGCTGGGCTCGGTCGCCGGCCATATGGTGGTGCCGGTGGTGGTCATCGGCCTGGCCGGCACGGCGGCGATGATCCGCCGGATGAAGGCCAACCTGCTCGACGAGTTGCACAAGCAGTACACGGTAACCGCCAAGGCCAAGGGCCTGCCGCCGACCCGGGCCCTGCTGAAATATCCCTTCCGCATGGCGCTCAATCCCTTCATCGCCGATATCGGCAATATGCTGCCCGGGCTGATCTCGGGCTCGGTCCTGGTCTCGCTGGTCCTGAGCCTGCCCACCGTCGGCCCGATCCTGGTCCAGGCCCTGCGCATGCAGGACCAGTACCTGGCCGGCTTCATCCTGTTGTTCGTCGCCGTGCTGACGGTGGCCGGCATGCTGATCGCGGACCTGGTGCTGGCGCTGGTCGACCCGCGCATCCGCTTCGGCGGCAGGGCTTAAGTCATGGCCGGCGAGATCGAGCACTATGTCAACCCCGCGCCGTTCAACCCGCACGACGGCGAGGCCCTGACCGCGAACGAGGAGCGTTACTACCGCGCCTCGTCGTTCCGGCTGATCTGGTGGAAATTCAAGGCGCACCGGGTGGCGCTGGTCTCGCTGATCTTCCTGGGCATACTTTACCTGTCGCTGCCCTTCGTCGAGGTTTTCGCCCCTTACGGCCTGAGCCAGCGCCACGGCGACCACATCTATGCCCCGCCCCAGAGCGTGCATTTCTTTCACCAGGGAAGCTTCGTCGGCCCCTTCGTCTATCCCTATCGCTTCGAATTCGATCTCGACCGGTTCCAGCGCCGCTACATCTACGATTACACCCAGCCCCAGCCCTTGCGCTTCTTCTGCCGGGGCGAGCCCTATCGGCTGTTCGGCCTGATCGATGCCGACTTCCACCTGATGTGTGCGCCCCAGGGCGGCACCGCCTTCCTGCTGGGCACCGACCGCATGGGCCGGGACATGCTGTCGCGCATCACCTATGGCGCGCGCATCTCGCTCACCGTCGGCCTGGTCGGCATCGCCATCTCCTTCGCCATCGGCCTGATCCTGGGCGGGCTGGCCGGCTATCTCGGCGGCTGGGTCGACTATGCCGTGCAGCGCACGATCGAGGTCCTGCGCTCGCTGCCGGAACTGCCGCTGTGGCTGGCCCTGTCGGCGGCGCTGCCGCCGCACTGGAGCCCGATCCTGATCTTCTTCGGCATCACCATCATTCTGGGCCTGCTGGACTGGCCGGGCTTGGCGATTGCCGTGCGCGCCAAGCTCCTGTCCCTGCGGGCCGAGGATTACGTCCGCGCGGCCGAGGTCATGGGCGCCTCGCGCAGCCGCATCATCGGTCGCCACCTGATCCCCAATTTCATGAGCCATCTGATCGCCAGCGCCACCCTGTCGATCCCGGCCATGATCCTGGGCGAGACGGCACTGTCGTTCCTGGGCCTGGGCCTGCGCCCGCCGGTCACCAGTTGGGGCGTGCTGCTGAACGAGGCGCAGAACCTGGCGGCCGTCACCCTCTATCCCTGGCTGATGGTGCCGATGATTCCGGTCATGCTGGTGGTGCTGGCCTTCAACTTCATGGGCGACGGCATGCGCGACGCCGCCGACCCCTATCACTAGGCGCGCCGGTACAGGAAATAGCGCCCCTCGGGCACGCCGGCCGGCAGGGTCAGCGGGCGCAGGTCGGGAAGCTCCAGCGGACTGCCGCTGGCGGCAATGCCGCCCGGCGCCAGCAGGTCCCGGATCAGCGCCGGCAGCCAGCCGGCCAGCCGGCGGTCGCCTTCCACGGTGCCGGTGGCGATATCGGCATGAACCAGCGCGGCGCCGATGCCGGCGAAGGCCCGGGCGGTTTCATCGATCTCGCCCAGGACCAGATCGCCTGGCGGCGGGATCGACGCGGAATGGGCGGCGAGCGCCCGGTCGAAGGCGATGATGCGCCGATCGGGAAAGGTCTCGCGCAGGTGGTGATAGGTGCGGCCGTTGCCCAGGCCCAGTTCCAGGATCGGCCCGGGCAGGCCGTCGATCAACGAGGCGGCGGCGGCGATGACATCGCGCTGCGCCATCATGCGCCGGATGAAGCTGTCGAGTCGGCTCATCGGAAAGTCCTTGAGGTTACGGCGCCGGGCGCGGCCTGCTAGCTTGGCCGTCATGGCACCCTTTCCCGACATCTACCTTGTGCGCCATGGCGAGACCCAGTGGAACCTGGAAAAGCGCTTCCAGGGCATGCGCGACTCGCCCTTGACCGCTACCGGGCGCGCCCAGGCGAGCACTGTGGCCCGGATCCTGGCCAGGGAATTGGGGGACGGCCATCGCACGGCCCTCCAGACCAGCCCGCTGCCCCGGGCGGTCGAGACGGCGGCGATCATTCACGGCACCCTGGCCGGGCTGCCCCCTGCCCCCGTGCCGGCCCTGCGCGAGCTTCACCTGGGCCTATGGGAAGGCCTGCGCCGGGCCGAGATCAAGGCCGGCTGGCCGGCCCTGCTGGCCGGGGTGCCCAAAGCCGAGTGGTATTTCGCCGCCCCCGGCGGCGAGGGCTATGACGCCGCCCTGGCCCGGGTCGAGGCCTGGCTGCACGGCCTCACCGGCCCGGTCGTCGCCGTCTCTCACAGCGTCACCGGCCGCCTGATCCGCGGCCTGTACGCGGGGCTGCCGCGGCCCGCGACGCTGGCCCTGCCGGCACCCCAGGACAGTGTCTGGCACCTCGGACGTCATGGCATGGTGGAGTTGGGCGAGGCTTGAGAGACGTTTCGAAGGGTTCGTTTCGGTCTACGGTTAGGTGACCCGGTCGAGCAGATTGCGTGGTTCGACAGGCTCACCATGAGGAAAGTCCTTTTGCCACAGAGATTCTCATCCTGAGCCTGTCGAAGAACCCCTAAATCGTGGCCTTTCCCCGCTTTTTCGGTCCCCGCTTTTTCGCGATGTCGGACCAGACGAACTCCAATACTACGGACTCGGATCGAGTGAGAGATCCACATCAAAGGCTTTCGGCGGCTGGGGCTGGAAGCTTTCCGCCAGGGCTAATGCTTTAGCGCGGTCCTGACTGTCGAGCGGTTCAACGGCCTCTTGCATAGCGATCGCAGCAAGGTGTTTTGCGCGTCCGCTGATGGCCCTAGCTTGGGCAATATAGGCCCACCCAGCCGCCGCAATTGGATCGCGAAGTGACCCGTTGTCCGTGGCCAAGAGGTGAGCCAGCTTTTGCATGCCATCAATGAGTCCCGCGCGAGCGCTAATCTGAAGCCACTTATAGGCAGCGGTATTGTCTTGCCTGAGGGAGACCACCCTGGCTGATGGTGAACCGGCTTCCAAAGGCCCGCCGGCCTGATAGGCGCTGCCTAAGATATAGGCTATCCCCGCTCGATGCTGCGCTGCCAGAACAGGTAAATCGACAGGGCGCATGCCGGCGTCGTTTTTCCTCGCTTCGGCTTCTATTGAGTCTGCAAGAATGTTCAATTCGATAAATTTTTCGTCATTCTTTTTGATATAGGTACCATCCAAATAAAATGTAGCTATATGCCGCAGCGGAGTCATGTGTCGAAGGAACCCGCTTGACCATTCGTGCGCCTTATTAAACCAAAAATAGGATCTAGGTAAACTTTCCTTCTGAGCTATAGCCTCCCAATAAACTTTTCCTAGCAAAGCCGCTGCATCAGCAGACCCTCTGCAAGCTGATCTATGCACTAGCTGCAAACCCTGCTGCTTATCAGAGGCATTTTGATGAAGATAATATAACCTAAATCCCAATTCATACATAGCTATTACATCCCCGGATGCCTGTCGTTCATCAAGTATACCTTCTACTTTGCCCCAATCTTTTCCATTCCTCCTCCAGAGGTCGGTTGTGTACAGAACAGGACTTATAGAGATATGAAACGAACCTGGCGCTAAGTCTAGGGACGAGCAACCGTATCGCTCGCACCCTTTGCATGCTGTCCGCTGGCTTGCGATAGCATGTGAAAAAATTACGAACGCAAGCAAAAAAAATATGGTCGCGGTGAGTGCGACGAAAGGGAGAGGTCGGCGCATTCTAACAACTTTCAATTCAGCGTTCCTGGACTGCACCCCTTCGGTGAGTCAGTCAAATTGGAGTTAAATTGGGGAAAGACCACGTTTTTTCGCCGCCAATCTCCTCTTGATCAGGGGCGCCAGGCGCACAGCGATAAATCGTGGTCTGTCGCTATTCCCCACTCTCGTAACAGCGCGTGGGCTATGTTATGTCGCGAAATGGCTCACGGCATCGCCCGCCATGCGGGCGATGCACCATCGGCCATAGAGCGCCGCCAGCGGCAGGGCGAGCCAACCTAACGGGCCGGGCGGCAGGTCATAGTTGATCCAGACCGTGAGCCGACAGCCTTGGCCGGACGGGACAATGTCGAAGCCCATGGCGTAGCCGCCGATGATGAGGAGGCGCACCGGCCCCGCAGTTTGCCAGGCCTTGCGCGAAGGCGGCACGCGCTCGGTCACCACCTCGTCGACGGACAGCGAGACGCCGAAGGCCGAGCCGCCCATGCGGATATGCGATCCGACCGCTTGGCCGCGCCCGGCGTCGAACGCGTAGGTCATCTGACCGCCCCCCATCATCGCGGATGGCTTCTGCATGTGCTCGGCGAGCCGGGTCTGGTCGTCCAGGTGCGCGAAGACCGCGTCCGGAGGCGCGGTGACGGCAACGGTGCGTGCAAGATGGTGGCGGAGTCTCCTGGCGGGCGAGGGCATGGGCGTCTCCGGCAATTGTCACCGCAGGCTCACTCATGGCGCCCTTTCGAGCCTTGACCTAAATCACGCGGCGACCCTCGCCGCCGGTGCGGCCATCGACGGGAATTAGGGGCCAGGCTGACCGAGGCCTGAGAGACGTTTCGAAGGGTTCGTTTCGGTCTGCCGGTAGGTGACTCTGATAAAATATTCAACTATGATACTATTATCATATAAGCGTGGAGGCGATCTCTCGAACCTCGCTTCGCGACCTCGTTCCTGACGACCGGAGGGCCCCACTTCGAATGCCTATCGTCACGCCCACCAACACCGAGGTTCTCTCGCTGCGGGGTTTGCACCTCTACCACTACGCACTGTCGAACTGCTCCCAGAAGGCACGCATGACTCTGGAAGAGAAGGGACAGCGGTGGACGAGCCACCACCTGGACTTGTCGCGGAACGAACACGTCACACCGGAATACATTGGCATCAATCCGAACGGTGTCGTGCCCACGCTGGTGCATGACGGCAAGGTGGTCGTCGAGTCGAGCGACATCATTGACTACCTCGACGTGACCTTCCCCACGCCGCCCCTGAAGCCCTCCGATCCGGCCGAACTCGCTCGCATGGAATCGTGGATCGAGTTGTGGGATGCCATCCAGGCCGCCCTCAAGACGCTGTCGCACGAGTTCCTTTTCAAGGTCCGGAAGGGCAACGCCCGCCGAGAGCTCGCACGTTACGAGCGCATTCATAAGAACGAACACTTGATTGGCTTTCTGCGCGAGTTCACCTCGCCGGCAGGCCTCTCGCCGCAACGGATTTGCGGCGCTCATGCCGAGGCGACCGCCGCGCTCGCACGCCTCAACCGCCGATTGAGCGAACGCGAGTGGCTGGCCGGCGACGCCTTTTCCCTGGCCGATCTCGCCTGGTCCGTGAACCTGCATCGCTTCAACCTGATGAGATTCCCGATGCACGATTTGCACGGTCTGCGGCGCTGGTTCGCGGCCGTCGCGGGCCGCCCCAGTTTTCAACGGGCTGTCGTCGGCTTCGAACCGACGTCGATCCGCATCTTCTTCCGCCTGTACGCGCTTACCCGCGAACTCGCCGGCAGCGGCCCACGCTCGCAGCGCTGGCAAGGGCGCTAAACCCCTGGACTGCACCCCCTCGGTGAGTCAGTCAAATCAGGGACAGTTGGTTGTGACCAAGCCCTCAGGCTGCTGCGCAGCAGCCTGAGGGCTTGACCGGGTTTCGAACTCCACCGGCGAGGTATAGGCCAGCGCCGAGTGGAGCCGTTGCCGATTGTAGACCGCTTCGATGAATTCGCCGATAGCGGCCGTGGCGTGCCCGAGGTCACGGTAGTCGCCGCCGTCGACCTCTTCCTGCTTCAGCGTCTTCATGAAACTCTCGGCCATGGCATTGTCGTAAGGGCAGCCGGCCCGGCTCATGCTGGGCTGGATGCCGTGGGCTTGCAGGCGCTCGATGTAATCACCGCAGGCATATTGGACGCCCCGGTCGGAATGGTGCACCAGCCCGCCGGGAAGCACCTCTCGGCCGTCGAGCGCCATCTGCAAGGCTGCCAGGGCCAGTTCGGCCCGCAGGTGGTCGGCCATCGCCCAGCCCACGACCTTGCGGCTGAAGGCATCGAGCACCACCGCCAGGTAGACGAAGGCCTCGGCCAGCCGGACATAGGTGATGTCGGCCACCCAAAGCTGGTTGACCGCCAGCGGGACCAGCCGGCGCGCCAGGTTCGGCCAGAGCCGCCAGTCGTGTCGGGAGTCCGTCGTCGCCGGCTTGAACGCTGCCTTGCGCAGGCACAGCAGATTGTCCTCGCGCATCAGGCGCACCACGCGCTTGTGGTTGACCGCCCAGCCCTCACGTCGGAGCAGGGCCGTGAGCCGCCGGTAGCCGTAGTGACGGTGGGTCAGCGCCAGGTGCTGAAGCACGTCGCGCAGCGCCGTTTCTTCACGGCCGGGACAGTTCTCGGCCCAGCCCCGGTAGTAGGCGCCACGGCTGACATCGGCCAGGGCACACATCCGCTCGACCGTGGCCGTCACCCCGGCCCCTCGCCTTGCCGGCGCGTCATCGCTTGGATATAGGCGAAGACGCCGTCGCGCCAGGCGCGTCGCTCGCCTGCCGTGACGCCTCGAGATGCCGCAAGGCGTGCTTGAAAAAATCCAGGTCCAGCTGCTGCTGGCCGACCTTGCGCTCGAGCGCGGCGATCTGCCGGCGCGCCTGCTCCAGGTCGCTGGCGCTCGACGCCGGCCCCCGCGCCGCCGCCAGGATCCGCGCCTCCGCCTGCTTCGGCCGTCCCGGTCCCGGGCGCAGCGCCAGTTCACCGCCCGCGCGGAAATGATCCCGCCAGCGGTACAGCAGTCCTCGCTTGATCGACAACTCCCGGGCCAGTGCCGAACCGCTCTCGCCCGCCGCCAATCGTTCAACCACCGCCAGCTTGAAGGCCCGGCTGAACCGCCGCCTCGTCTCTCGGGTCATGCGTTCTCCTCAGCGAGAACTGTCCCCAATTTAACTGACTCAATCTAGGGGTTCACTCCAAACCCAGCCAAATCCGGGACAATCACGATCTGTCCCCGATTTCGGTTTTCAGATGAAGTGAAAACTCGTCATCCCGGCCGAAGAGCCGGGATCTCGCGACGTTTGAGCGCCGGGAACACTGGTCAAAAGATCCCGGCTCTGCGCTCCGCTCCGGCCGGGATGACGATGTTTGGCGACGCTAAACTGCCGCCGCGTCCTCCAGGCGGTGGATGCCGATCGCCTCGTCCATGTCGCGCATGTGCACGACCTTGGCCTCGTGACGCGGGAGGCTGATGCCTGAGGCCTTGACCGTCGCCGCCGAGATCAGGCAGTCGGCGAGCAGTTCCTTGGTCGCGGCCTCCAGCCGGCTGGCGATGCTGACGGTATCGCCCATGGCGGTGACCAGCAGCCCGCGCGCCACGTCGCCGACCTCGGCGATCACCGCCTGGCCGGTGTGGATGCCGATGCCGATGCGCAAGGGAAAGGGCAGCGCCGCGCCGAAGCGCTGGTTCATCCCGGTTGCGACCGCCAGCATCGCCCGGGCGGCGGCGATGGCATGGGCGGCCCCGGCGCCCGAGCGGTCCGAGAGGCCGAACACCGCCATCAGCCGGTCGGTCATGAAACTGTCGACCCGACCGCCGTGGGCCTCGGCCGCCTGGCTCATTTCCCGCAGGAAGGCGTTGATCAGCAGGGTGATGTCATAGGGCAGCAGCCGGCGGGTCAGGCCGTTGAAGGCGCGGATGTCGACGAACAGCACCGTCACCTCGCGCTGGGCGCCCCAGCGATAGGCCTCGTCCAGGCTTTCCTGCTTGGCATTGCGCGGCGGGATCGGCAGCAGGATCTGGGTCGCGATGTCCTGCACCGGCCGCAACTGGCAGGCCAGGCGGACATTACCCGGCGCCGCGAGCTGGGTCAGCATGGCGCGTTCGACCGCCTCGGGCGGAGGCAGATGCTCGGCCCCGTCGGTCACGGCGATGCGGCAGGTCGAGCAGCGGCCGCGGCCGCCGCAGATGGCGGGGTGAGGGATGCCCTTGATGCGGCTGGCCTCCAGCACGGTGGTGCCCCGGGTGACGCGGACGTCACCGTGGCCGACATAGCGGATGGTGATGCGGCCCGAGCGCCGGCGCGCGATTTCGCGGCCGAACATGGTCAGGACAACCAACCCAACGATCGCGGCGAAAACCAGCCTCCCGTCGAAAACGATGCCATCGAGCGCCGCCTCGGTCGACGGGTTGGCGACGGTTGGCGCTATGCGGGCGAGGGCCTCGCGCGCCGAAGCGACGAAGCCGGCGATGGCAAGGGCCGGCACCAGCGCGGCAAAGGCGATCCAGGCCGCGCGCCAGCGGGGATAGAAAGCCCGGGTGCGCAGGACATGGGAGACGCCGATGCAGCCGTGGGTCCAGGTACACAGCAGCAGGATGATCTGGGCGATCGCATTGCCGCTCCAGATCTGCGGCAGCACCGCCGCGTAGGAGATGTCGCTGCCATAACCGACGGCGGCGAAGCGCGTGTTGACCGCGTGGCCGATCAGCAGGTAGGGCACCGCCAGGCCCAGGACGATCTGCACCGCCTCGTCGAGCGGCATCAGGATGATGCGGCGGCGGGCCAGGCGCTTGAGCACCAGGGCCAGGTGGCAGGCAAAGGCGGCATAGAGCAGCACCGTCCCCGGCGGCGATTGCCAGACCGCGACCCGCCAGCCCTGCACCAGGGTCATCCACTGCAGGCCGGCGATGCCGATCGCGTGGTTGATCAGGTGGGTGGTGACGAAGGCAAACAGCACGAGGCCCGACCACAGCCGCAATTCCCGCTCCCAGGGCAGGGAGCGCTTGGGCTTTGCCACCGAATCCGGGGGCGCGTCGAGGTCAGACATGGCGAGGCGGCGGGTGAAAGAGGTTCAACTGTTCGCCACCGTCCGCTGGAGCCGGTGCGCCAGTTCGCGCGCGACGGCCAGGGAAAATCGGGCATTGTCCTGCATCAGGCGGAAGAAGCTCTCCCGGCTGAGGCGCAGCAGCACCAGGTCGGTCAGCGCCAGCACCGAAACCGTCCGCGGGCTGTCGCACAGGATGCCGACCTCGCCCACCACGGCGCCGGCCCCCTCGCGCCCCAGCGAACGGTTGCCCTTCTCGTTCTCGATCAGAAACTCGACCTCGCCCGACAGCACCACGAAGACCGCGTCCGACGGATCGCCGCCGTGACAGAGAAACTCCCCCTGCTCGATGAAGACCTCCTCGCTCAGGCAGGCCATCAGCCGCATCGAGCCGGGCTCGGCGCCCTGAAAGATCGGGATTTGCTGCAAGGCCAAGATTTCGGATTCGAGCGCCATGGAATCCTCCGCCCCTCGCGGTCGTCATCACCTTGAATACAGGCTGTCGGCCCGCCCTGTCACTAGACTCAGCCGGCGGCAGCGGCCGATTTGTGCTCGGCCGCGGCCCCGTTGGACACCAGGCGGGCGTCCTTGAACTGGAACACGCTGTCGAAACCCTCGGCCATCTTGGCTTCGCTGGTGGTCACCACCAGGGTCTTGCCCGCCATGGCCTGGCGCACGCCCGCCAGCAGCGCCTGCGCCTCGGCCGGGGCGAGATTGCCGATGGTGCCGTCCAGCACCAGGATATCGGGCCGCACGACGAGCGCCCGGGCGACGCCGAACTTGATCCGCGGCAAGGGTTGCAGCAGGCGGCCGCCCTTGCCGACCTCGACGTCCAGCCCCAGGCCGAAGACCGCGTCGTCCAGGCCGATCTCGCTGATCACGCCGGCGATGATCGGCGAAATCTTCTTCTGCGCGCCCATGACACCGCTGGCGACCCGGCCGAACAGCAAGTTGTCGATGACCGGCGCCTCGCGCATGAAGGCATCGTAGTCGTAGAATTCGATGTCGTCGTTGTAGTCCTGCGGCAGGTGCTGTTTGAAGCTGGCCCGGGCGCGCAGCAGCCTGGTAGCGAATTCCGGGGTGATCAGGCCTAAGCGGTGGCGCGGCTCGACATAGTCGAAGGCCAGCGCGATCAGTTGGGTGCGGATCGCCGCGGAAACCCCCTGGCCGGGGCTGGCCTGGCCCAGGGCATCGATCACCGCGCGCAGATCGTCGAGCTGCGACGGCGCGATGAAGGAATAGCGTTCGAACACCGGGTGATCCGGCGGCAGGCCGCCGAAGGTCTCCAACGCCATTTCTGCGATCTGGCGGCCGAAGGAGATCAGCGGCTGGAGCAGCCCCTCGGCTTCCAGGATGGTCAGGGTATAGCTGTCCCTGGCCAGGCCGCCGGCGGACAGCTTTGGCCCGACGGGAATGCCGAACAGCAGGTTCTCGCTGATCGTCGCATGGGCGCCGTAGCGGTCGGCGTCGAAGCGTTCGACCACCTTGCCCAGGTTGGCGGCGATGATCCGTTCCTGCACCAGCCGGCGCGCGGCGACGAAACAGTCGGCGACGTCCGGCATCATCGCCGGCTTCAGCCGCTGATTGAGGCCCAGGCGGCGGACCTCCTCCAGGGCACCGACAGCCTTCACCGCCTCGCCCAGGCACTGGTTCACCTGGTCCGGCCCTTGGATGCCCAGGGCGCCGTAGTCCAGGTCGCCTGCTGGATCGCCCGACCGGCGGGCGGCAAACAGGAGGTTGTCGCGCAAGGTCCCGGGCTGAAGGTCGGGGCCTGCGCCGCAATAGATCAGATGCCGCGTGAACACCGGTTCGGAGAAATGGGCGAGATCGACATCGCCCACCAGGATCCGGCCCTCGTAGGCGGTGATCTGGCGCCCTAGCAGCTTACCCACGATGTCGCGGGCGCTGCCCGGGTTGCCCAGCAGGGCGGCATGGCCGGGCCGCGGCAAGGTCAGCGACAGCCGGTCGAGCTGGGCGCCGCTGCGGCCATCGCCGACGGTGACGGCCTGGAATTCGATCGGCGCCTCAGGCCCGGGAAAGGCCGGCGAGACGCCGCTGTCGAAGGGCGGCAGCAACGACGACGGCGAGAACTGGCTGATCACCTGCTCGTATTTGATGGCGACATCCTGGCGCTGCTGATCCCAGTCGATCAGCTCCTTGATGGGCGGCGGCAGGTCGCGATAGGCGGCGATCACCGCCACCAGCTGGCCGATGTCCATCTCGCCGCGCAGGGCGAAATAGCCGCCGGCCGCGTAGAAGATGAAGGGCGTGACCTGGGAGAGCAGGTTGTTCAGGAACTTGACCGCGAACTTGCGCTTGAACAGCCGGGTGCGGATGCCGAACAAGGTGCCCAGCCGCTGGTCGATATCGGCATCGACATAGGCCGAGGCGCCGTAGGTGTGCACCGTCGGCGCGGATTCGACCACCTCGCCGATGCGCCCGGCCAGGCGCCGGGATTCGATCTGGCGCAGGCGCCCCAGGCGCAGCTGCTCGCGCCGCAGGATGGGAATCGCCACGGCCTGGACGGCGACGATGAGGAAGGTCGCCAGGCCCATCCAGACGCTTTGGAAGAAGATGAAGATCAGTGCCGTCGCCGCCTGGGTGCCCAGGAACACCGGCTGGATGAAGGCATCGCCCACGAAGCCGCCGATCGGGTCGACCTCGTCCTTGATCATGCTCGCGACCTCGGCCGGCTTCACCGCCGCGATATCCTCGGGCCGGAAGCGCAGCAGCAGGATGAACAGGTCGTGGCGCATGCGGCGCAGCATGGCCTCGCCCAGCACCCCCTTCTTGACATTGATGTAGTACTTGAAGGCACCGTTGATCAGGACCAGGACCAGGAACCAGCAACTGAGCACGATCAGGTAGGGCAGGCGCTCGAGAATCAAGCCGTCGCTGACGCTGAAGCTGCCGCCGCCCAGCAGGGCGGGCAGCTCGACATGCCAGTCGAACAGGACCGCGGTGACCTGACCGTCGGCGAAGGCATTTCCCTGGATCGCATTGTTGACGATCAGCTTGGGCACCTCGAGCGACACCCAGTAGAAGGGCAGCGACACGAGGATGACGGCCAGAAGCAGGATCTGCTGCGCTTTGCTGTGGTGCCACGCGTATCGAAACAGGCTTGGGTCCAAATCGACTCTCCGGGGCGGCTGGGCCTGCGCCGCGCCGGCATGGTCGCCCGCCTCGCGCAGGGATACAACCGCGACGCGGTCAACCCACCTATGGGGCCGGCCGGGCCATGACGAGGTAGCCGTAGCCCCAGTCGACCGGCACCAGGCCGCAAGCCAGGTCGTCCAGCCGGCCGAGCAGCGCCGAATGGGTGACCGCCGATTCCGGCAGCATGCTCTCGACCGTCAGGCGCTCGACCGTGAAGCCGGCCTCGCCCAGGTCGCGGCGGATCTCGTCGCGCCGGTACAGATGGTAATAGAGGGCGATGGCGCTGCCGCCGGTCTGGCGCTCGTAGCAGATGTCGCCCGGCTCCAGTTCGCCCCGGGCGATCAGGGGCGCGCAGGCGGCCTGCACGGCGCGAAACCGCCGGGCGGCGTTGGGCAGGCCCAGGACCAGCCGCCCGCCGGGCGCCAGGCTGGCGCGCAAGGCCGACAGCAGGGCGATCCGCGCGGCATGGCCGGCGATGTGGCCCAGCACGCCGAACCCCAGCAGGACAACGTTGAAGCCGCCCAGCGCCCCAACCTGCCGCCGGTAGGTCGCGTCGCCCGGATCGCAGACATGGACCCTGTCGGCCAGGCCCAGGCCCCGGGCGGCACCGGCCAGATGATCGCGGGCCACGGCGCTGATATCGGCGGCCACCACTTCCGCCCCGCGATCCCGCGCCAAGGCAAAGCAGTAGCGCCCCTCGCCGGCGCCGTAGTCAAGCAATCGCCCACCCGTCGGCAGGGTCTGGCGCAGCAGGCGCAGGGTGCGGCGATTGGGCATCGGGTAGCGGGACAGGTAGAGGCCCGAGGCAAAATAGGCGTCGTAGCTGCGGCCCATGTCGGGCAGCACGGGTGTCGCGCAAACACCCGCCGCCTCGGGGGGCGGCGCCACACCGGCAGGGGATCGACCGCTCGAAGAGATGGACATGGCGGCCCCCTCAATCCTTGAAGGTCAGGCGCAACTCGGCCTGGCGGCCCACCGTCCGGGTACGCACCGAATCGGCCAGGCGATTGATCAGGTAGCCGGCGAGGCGCTGGGGCGCCTGGTCGTCGTCGACCATTTCCTCGTGGCTGGGCGGGCGGCTGGCCAGCACCGGCAAGGTGCCGCGGTAGCGGATGATGATCGCCAGGTTGTACTCGTCGAGCTGGGTTTCCAGCTCGATGGCCTCGCCGTCGGCGGCAATGAGGTCGCTTTCCTTCAGGAGCTCGAAGGCCTGCCAGGAAGCGAGTTCCGCCTTCTTCACCGCCTCGTGGCGGGCGCCCCAGATCCGCCCCTGCTGCTCGATGAAGGCGATCATGTCCTCGAAATGGGTTTGGGCGACCGGGAAGCTGTGCCGCGTCTTGCGGCGAATGCCCAGGCGGAACAAGGCCTGCAGCATCACGGCGACGGTCAGCGCCAGGGCGAATTGCGAGAAGGCGACGTAGTGGGCGCTGGGCAGCAGGCGGTTCAACTGCTCGTGAATATCGCCATAGGTGAGGCCGACCAGCAGGGCGACGCCGATGGCCAAGGTGCGGCGGTTGTCCAGCATGCGCGAGCCGATCATCTGGATCCCGCCGATGGTGGCGAAGGACGACAGGAACAGGAACAGGGCGCCCAGCACCTCGGGCGGCACGATCATCCAAGCGACGATGATCTTGGGGCAAAGGGCGAAGACGAACAGCAAGCCGGCCGTCCACACCGCCAAGTGCCGGCTGGTGCAACCGGACGCCAGCGCCAGGCTGGCAGCACCCCCGCTGGCAACCATGGGCATGGCATTGATCAGCGAGGCGAAGATCTGGGCGATGCCCTCGGCCCGCACGCCCCGGCCGACCGCGGCCAGGTCCGGCCGCTTGAAATCGGCGTCGTTGAAGCGCTGGGCCACGGTCTGCACCCCCATCGAGGTCAGCGACAGGGAAAAGCCGGTGATGATCGCCGGCACCAGGGCCTCCATCTCGAAGCGCCAGCCGAATTGCTGGAGCATCGGCACATGGAACAGCGCGGCACCGTCGAAGGCGGCGAGATCGGCCGGGGTCAGCAGCCCGGCGGCGATGCTGAGTCCCAGGCCGACACCAAGGCCGGTCACCGTGGCGAACAGCCGAAGCCGGCTCTTCACCCAGACATTGCAGACGATCATGACGGCAAGCGTCGCCGCGGCCACGCCGACCCTGTCGGGCGACGGCGCCGCAGCACCCGCTGACGAGAAGATCAGGTTGAGGCCGATGACGCCGAAGCCGGCCCCGATCAGCAGCATGGCCAGGCCCGCGACTTCGACCGTGAAGATGGCCTTCAGGCGCTGGATGACGAAGCTGAACACGATCATCGACAGGCCCGAGACCGCGAACATGCCAAAGCCGCCGTCGAGGCCCGAGGTGGCGAGGCCGATCCCCAGGACGGGCAGCACCGAGGCGGTGCCCTGGACCGGCAGGAAGATGCCGGCGCCGATGCCGAAGCGGCCCCAGGCCTGCAGCAGCAGGGCGACCGCCGAATAGATCAGGCAGGCCGCCGCCAGGTTCAGGAACGCCGCATGATCCATGCCGGCATTGCGTGCGAAGACCACCGGCACCGCCAGCAGGGCGCCCAGGAAGGCGACCTGCTGCAAGGCCAGCCCGAAGGCGAAGCGGGCCGGCGGAATATCCTCGAGCCAGTAGAGGAGCGTGTCGGGTCTGCGCATCGGGTACTCGTTACAAAGGGGCTGTCAGATAACGCTGTCAGATAACGGGGAACAGGGTGGTTTCGCCCGGCGGGGTCTGCCACAGGTCGCCGGTATCGAGATCGAACCACCAGCCGTGCAGTTGCAGGGTGCCGGCCTCGACCCGCGCCTTCAGCCAGGGATAGGTCAGCAGGTTGGCGAGCGAGCCGGCGATCGCCGCCCGTTCGACCAGGAACGGATTTTCCTTGAGCTGGGCCAGGGCGATCTCCCGGCGCCCGCCCTCGCCGTTGTCGACGTGGAGCTTGCAGGCATCCAGGGCGATTTCGACCCAGTCGCTGATGAAGTCGCGCGGCAGGCGCTGGCCGCCGGCGCTGCCGATCAGGGCCTTGATGCCGCCGCAGTGGGCGTGGCCCATGATCACGATGTGATCGACCTTGAGGTCGCGCACGGCATATTCGATCGCGGCACCCGTGCCGTGCAGGGAAGGGCCGGGCTGATAGGGCGGCACCAGGTTGGCGACGTTGCGCACGGTGAACAATTCGCCGGGGTCCGCGCCCGACAGGATGGCCGGATCGACCCGGCTGTCCGAGCAGGAGATCATCAAGGTCGCCGGGGCCTGGCCGTCCTCGACCAGGGACCGCATCAGGTGGTGATTGTCGCCGTAATGCCGGGCCTTGAAGGCGCGGATGCCCTCGGTCAGATGGCTGATGTCGCGGCAGGTGCAGCCGGCGGGTCGATCGACGCTCAAGATATGTCCCCCATGGCTCAATGGTTGAAATGCAGGCGCAGGAACGCGCTTTTCGTCGCCGGATCCGTGCCCGCTTTCAGGCGATCCGCCAGCCGCTGGATCAGCACGCCCGAGACATTCGCCATGGCGCTATCGATGGCCGTGTCGTCGTCGCTCTCCAGCAGGGCGGCAAGGTCGGGGGCCGTCGCCGGCACCAGGGGCAGCGGGGCGCCGGCATGGCGCAGTTCGATGTCGAGGCTCAACTCGTCGAAACTGCCCGTGATCGCCGTGACCATCCGCCCGCCGC
Organism: Oleomonas cavernae; assembly: GCF_003590945.1. Classification (NCBI taxonomy): domain Bacteria; kingdom Pseudomonadati; phylum Pseudomonadota; class Alphaproteobacteria; order Acetobacterales; family Acetobacteraceae; genus Oleomonas; species Oleomonas cavernae. The sequence continues at coordinate 419,242 of NZ_QYUK01000016.1, forward strand.
CCGCGGCGCGGATCGCCTCGACCGCCTCGACCGCGGCCTGGGCGGCGCGGCTGACGGCGTCGCGCCGGGCCGCCCAGGCACCGCCCATCCGCTCGATGAACTCGGTGACCTGGATCTCGGGCGCCGGCGCCGTGGTGATCGCCTGGGTCTGCGTCTTGCGGATGCCTAAGCGGAAGATCTGGTTGAGCACGATCGCCAGCAGGCCGGTGACGATGAAGCCGCTGCCCACAAGCGGGTGCAGCGAGGCCGGCGCATGGCTCGCGACCCCCGGCATCATCAGGATGCCGACGCCGCAGACCAGCGAAATGCCGATGATGAAGACGCCGCGGGTATCGAGCTGGCGCGAGGCGACGAGGTCCATCCCTGAGGCGATCAGGAAGGCCGCGGCATAGAATTCGATGGCGCCGATCACCGGGGTCGGGATCAGGGTCAGGGCCATGGTCACCTGGGGCAGGAAGGCGATCACGGCCAGGATGGCGGCGGTGGCCAGCCCGGCATAGCGGGTGGTGGCACGGCTGGCGTGGCACAGGCCGATATTGGCCGACGAGGTCGCGGTGGTCATGCCGCCCAGGGCGCTGCCGATCAGGTCGCCCAGGCCGTTCGCCTGCATGCCCCGGCCGGCCTGCCGCAGGTCGGGCCGGCGCCAGTCGGCATCGTCCATCTTGTCCATCAGGATGAAGCTGCCGATCGAATCGATCTGGCCCAGCAGGGCGATGAAGGCGACGCCGATGACCGCGCCGATGGGCACGTCGAAGACCGGGGTGGCGAGCATCGGCAGGGCGAAAGCCGGCACCGCCAGCAGGCTGTCGCCGCCTGTGAGGCGGCCCATCAACAGCGCCGTGGCCACGCCGGCGGCGATGCCGATCAGCAGCGCGAACAGTTTCACGCGCCGGCCGCCCCAGATCGACAGGGCCACGACGATCGCGAAGGTGGCGCCCGAGACCGCTAGGCTGTCGCCGTCCATTGCCTGGTCCGGCCCCAGGCCCAGGGCATGGGAGAAGGCCACGCGCACCAGCGAAAGGCCGCCGATCAGGACCACGAGGCCGGTGACGATGGGCGGGAACAGCCCGCGCAGGCGCGGCGCGAAGGGGGAGACGGCCAATGCCACGATGGCCGAGACCACGCTGATCAGCACCATGCCGCCGGCCCCGGTGACCGCCAGGATGGGGATCGCCAGGGGCAACACGAAGGGCGACGGTATTTGGACGATCAGCGCGCCCGCGCCCAGCTTTCCGCCCCAGGCCTGGAGTGCGGTGCCCAGGGCCATGGTGATGATGGTGGCGGCCAGCATGGCCCTGGTCTCGTCATGGCCGAGGCCGGCTCCCTTGGCGACCGCCAGGACATAGGCCGAGAGGCCGAGCGCCATGGCCGCATGCTGCAGCCCCAGGGTCAGCAGGGTGAAGGAGGATGGCCGTTGGTCCGCCGCCAGCGACAGTTCCTGGGGCCGGCGGCGGGGCCGCGATGGGGGCAGGCCGAAGCGACTCATCGGCCAGCCCGTGGCCGGCGGTCATCACTACGTGGGGCGGCATACCGATAAGCCGTTGCCTGCATGAGTACTTCCTGTCCAGCCCGTCGCCTTCGGCTGATGTCTCATCATGCAGCCGCTCCAAATCTATTGCCATTATGGTATTAATTTTTACCTTTTCGGCGACACTCTGCACCACAATCGCGTGTTTTTTTGAGGATCCAAGACGATGAGCATCACCTTCGAAGCGGGCGAAGCCACGCTTGTCGCCAATCTGCAGGGGCGGCTGGACAGCACGAATTCGGCGGCGGTGGAGGCGGAGCTGCTGGGCCGGATGAATGGCGGCGGGACCGGCCTGGTGCTGGATTTCTCGCGGCTCGACTATATTTCCAGCGCCGGCCTCAGGGTCGTGCTGGTGGTCGCCAAGCGCCTGAAGCAGGCCGGGAGCACCTTCATCCTCGCGGGCCTGCAACCCCATATCAAGGATGTGTTCGAGATTGCCGGCTTCCTCAGCATTCTCGACGTTGCCGGCAGCCGCGCCGAGGCGCTGGCCCGCCTCTGATCAGGAAACCGCCGCGACCGCCGGCCGGGGGCCGAGATAACGGATCACCAGGCAGGTGATATCGTCGGACTGTTCGGCCTGGCCGACGAACCGGTCGACCGCCCGGGTCACACTTTCGATGACGACATCCACCGCCTGGGCATGGGCGGTGCCCAGTGCCGTGCGCAGGCGGGCCTCGGTGAATTCCTGGCCGCCGGCATCCATCGCCTCGGAGATGCCGTCGGTATAGAGGAACAGCGTGTCGCCCGCCTCCAGCCGGGTCGTCCGTTCGGTATAGGCCATGCCCGGCATGACCCCCAGGGCCATGCCGCCGGTCCGCGGCAGGTCGGTCACGCTGCCGTCGCCCCGCCGGATCATCATCGGCGGGTTGTGGCCGCCGTTGGCATAGGCGAGGTCGCCGGTTTGGGTGTCGAGGATGCCGTAGAAGGTGGTGACGAACAGGTCCATCGGGTTCTGGTCGCACAGCAGCGTGTTGGCCCGGGCCAGGCAGGCCCCGGGCGCACGGTGTTCCCTGGCGCTCGATTGCAGCACGGTGCGCGAAATCGCCATGAAGAAGGCCGCCGGCACGCCCTTGCCCGAAACGTCGGCGATGACGATGCCCAGGTGACGCTGGTCGAGGGCGAAGAAATCATAGAAGTCGCCGCCCAGCTCCCGCGCCGGCACCATCGTCGCCTTGCCGGTGTAGGAGGGATGGACGGGTAGCGCCTGCGGCAGGATCGCCGCCTGAAGGCTGCGCGCGGCATCCAGCTCGGTCTCGACCCGGCGTTTCGATTCCTCCAGCAGCGCGTTCTTCTGCTCGAGTTCCAGCGTGCGCGCGCGGACCTGGGCCTCCAGGTTCTGCTCGCGGGTCTGCACTTCGATCGCCATGTGCTGGAACACCCGGGCCAGGGTGCCCAATTCGTCCGGGGCGGCGGCCAGCCGGTCGATGCTCTGCGGCTGGAACACCCGGCGATCGATCTCACCGGCCGCCCGGGTCATGGCGACGACGGGCCGGGCGATCCGGCTGGCAAAGACCGCGGCGACGCTGACCCCGACCGCGAAGACCAGCGCCGCCGCCGCGGCACCGTAGAGCAGGTAGTCGAGCAGCATCAGGTCGAGGCGGCGGTTGGACATCTCCAGCACCGTCGCGCCGATGGTAATCCCGGCGGTATCCCTGATCGGGGCCGACACCCACAGGCGGCCGTCCCGCAGGGTCGAGGCGGCCTGGCTGTTGGAGACCGCCGCCGCGGCCATGTCGGCGACCGTACCCGGCGGCACCGCTTCCCCGACCCGGGCCAGCAGGCGGAAGGTATCGTCGAGCACCTGGATCGCCAGGATGTCGTCGCGATCGAGCAGCGCCTCGAGCAGGACCGGCAGGCTGTTCGCCGCCCGGACCGCATCGAGGACCGCGACCGGCTGGCCGGCGATCAGGGCGCGGTTGCCGGGCACGCGAACCCCGACATAGCGGGTGCCGTCGACCGGGGCGCCGAAATCGACACTGAATTTCCGGCCCGAGGTCAGGGCGTCCAGCGCCTCCCGGGACAGGGTCGCGGGCAGGGATTCGCCGCGGATGACCGCGCCGTAATTGCCCACCGAATTGGCCAGCACGTTGCCCTCGGCATCGATCAGCCAGATCGAATCGAGATTGCTGCGTGCCGCGATTTCGGCGAGCTGGTCGCTGAGGTCGGCCGGGCTGGGTTCGCTCAGGTGGGCGACGGCAAGGGCCAGGGTCGCCAGGTCGTCGAGCAGGACGTCCTGCATCTCCTCGAGCGAGACCTCGGTCAGGCGCGCACTCTCGGCGACGATGCGGGCAACGCCGTGGGCCTGGTTTTCCGCCTGGGCGATCAGGGCCTGGCGTCCGAGCCAGCCGAACACCAGGCTGATCATCAGCACGGCCAGGGCGATGCAGCCGGCCACCATCAGGACAAGGCGGCGGGTCAAGGTCACGGCGCATATCCATCGGTGGCGGCGCCGGGGCGCAGCATGACCAGCCGAACCAGGTTCCGCTCGCCGACCCGGTGGTAATAGGCCCGGTCGACCAGCTTGCCCACCAGATGGACGCCGAGCCCGCCCACCGCCCGGGTTTCCACCGGCTGGTCCAGAGCCGGCGGCGGCGCCTCGCGGAACGGATCGAAGGCGGGGCCGGCATCGCTGAGCTCGACACTGATGCAGCGCGGATCGACCAGGATGGCCACGCCCAGGGTGGAGCTGGGCACCGCGCCGTGCATCACCACATTGGTCACCAGTTCCTCGACCGACATGGTCAGCTTGAAGACGGCGCCGGCGTCGAGAATGTCGTCGGCCGCACTCTCGATCGCGGCCTGGATCGGGGCGATGGCATCGAGCGATACGGGCAGGTCGAAGCGGCGCTCGAGAATGGTGTCTGCGGCCATCGGCATATCCCCGTCCGGCAGGATGATCAGGTTGAACTCGGCAAAGCCGCCGCGATCGGCCAGGGCTGCCCTGGCCCCGGCCCGTGAGCCGGCGCGCCGGCTGAGCCTGGCCTTGGCATGGCTCATGAGCCGGGCCAGCGGCCAGCAGAAGGCCAGGAACCACGCCATGGTATAGAGATAGACCCAGACGATCGCGCCGGGATCGCCCACGGCGGCGATCACCGTATTGGCCCGCTGGACGATTTCCGGCACCCCGATCACCGAGGCGGTGGACGAGGCCATCATGATGATCAGGAAATAGGTGGTCCAGGCCGGGATGAAGTAGAGCGCCTCGACCGTCTCGCCGCGGCGGTGGTGGCGGAAGGCGGACAGGGCATTGTCGGAGACGAAGCCGGCGACCGCGACCGACAAGGCGAGCGACGCCTTCAGCCAGCCGTCCAGCGGCACCACGGTATCGCCCAGCTCGACCTGCGGCGGCAGCGCATAGGCGAGGTAGTAGATCAGCACGAAGGTGGGCGGCAGGCGCGCGGCGGCGGTCAGGCCGGCGCCCAGGCGCGAGCCCGACAGGCGCAGCCGCGCCAGGCCCAGCCCCAGCGGCGTGCCGATCGCCATGGTCACGGCCGAGATCAGGATGTTCCACAGGAAGCCCTGCCCCAGGTACGGGGTCCAGGTCCAGAGCATGGCGGCGGTCTCGCTGAACTTCATCGCCGCTGGAGCCGCCGCTCGACCAGGGTGAAGCCATGCACCACCGCCAGCACGATCGCGATATAGGCGAGCAGGAGGATGTTCATCATCACCGGGCCGTTGCCATAGTCGGCGACGATCGAGGTGCTGACATGCACCAGTTCGGGCACCGCGATGGCACTGGCCATGGCGGTGGCCTTGACCACGTTGACGCAGCTTCCCATCACGGCGGGAAACGCCAGGCGCGCAACCCGCCGCAGGCGTCCGGCCCCGGGCCCGACGGTGTCGGCCGCCTCGGCCAGGGCGACCGCATTGGCGGCCCCGGCGTAGAAGGAGAGGACGCCTGCGGCGGCGAGGAAGGCATTCAGCGACAGGCCCTGCGCCGCCAGCAGACCGCCGATTCCGAAGAACACCAGATAGAGCTGGAGCAGCGGCGGTGTCATGCGCATGAGCGCCAGGGCCAGGTGCACCAGCGGGGTGACCACGGCCAGGCGCCGGCGGATCAGGCCCGCCCCGGCGATGCCGACCAGCACGCTGCCGATCACCACGGCCAGCGCCAGCCCGATGGTCACCAGCAGCCCCCAGGCGAACTGCCCGCGATTATAGGCGTCATAGAAGGCGGTCAGGTCGATGCCGAAATCATCGCGCAGGGCCAGCGCAAGGCCGACCAGGCCGCTCAGTTCCTGGGCCTGGATCAGGTTCAGTTCGCGGCAGTCGGTGGGCCATTTGCCGTCGGCCTGGCGGCGGCAATGCCATTGCCCGTCGTCGTCCCGCGCCGACCAGCGGGCGGACGCCTCACCCAGGTAGGCCGACGGCGGCAGTCGCCATTTCGCCTCCAGCGCCAGCAGCCGGCCGTCGCGCAGCCAGCCGGCAACGGCCTCATCGAACAGGCCGGCCAGCCGGTCGTCGGCGGCGACGGCGACCGCCCAGGGCGCGACGAAATCGGCCGGCAGCAGGCGGTAGCCGGGCCAGGCCCCGCTGGCCATCTGATGCTGCAGGGCGGCCTCGTCATACAGCCAGCCGGCACAGCGGCCATCGCGCAACGCCAGTTCGGCGTCGCGGGTGTTGCCGAAGGCGCGGATATCGACCAGCAGCCGGGTCGCCGCCAGGCGGTTCCACAAGGCACCCTGGACGGCACAGAGCGTTTGCCCCCGCGTCTCCATCCAGCCGTGGATCGGGCTGCCGGCCGGGACCAGCACGCTGGCCCCGCCGCCGTAGTAGCCGGGCTCGATCATGCGGACCAGGCGGCGGCGGTCGACCGTGTCGCCCAGGGTGGCGACCAGCACGTCGACATCGCCGGCGGTCAGCTTCTGCAAGCGGTTGGAACTGGTCACCGGCACCAGGTGCAGCGCCACCCCCAGGGTCTCCGCCAGGCCGGCGGCCACGTCCACGTCGAAGCCGACGGTGGTGCCCGCGGCATCGCGGTACCCGAAGGGTTCGTAGTCGACCTTGACGCCGGCGATCAACTCGCCGCGCTGCCGGATCTCGTCCAGCCGGTCGGCCCTGGCCGGGCCGCTGGCCATGACACCCAGGACGACGAGAAGCACAAGGGCCGCGATCCGTTGCGTGAGAACCTCGGGCGAAGACAACGGAAAGGGAACCTCCAACCTGGGGCCGGCAGCCGGAACGCCCGTTCCGGGGATCGGGCAGAACCGATCGGTACGCCTATTTTATGAACAAATCCGATCCAAAGTGGTAGCAATTTGCGAATGGCCGCAGCGGAAGGGATCGTCGTGAACAGCAAAGGGTGGTCGAGGGTCTTGGCCGGGGCGCTGGCGCTTGTCCTTGCGCTGTCGGCGACGGCGTCGGCGGCGACGCTCGACCGGATCGCGCAGAGCGGGGTGCTGCGGGCCGGCACGCGGGCCGATGCCGTGCCTTTTGCCTTCCTGAACGACCAGGGCCAACTGGCCGGGTTCTCCGTCGATCTGCTGGAGGAGATCCGCGCCGCGGTCGAGGCCCGGCTGGGCCGCCCGGTGAAGCTGGAGCTTTCGGTCGTGACCCCGGCGAACCGCCTGCCCCTGGTCGCCGACGGCAAGCTGGACCTGGTGTGCGAGATCGCCACGCCGACCTGGGCGCGGGAGGCGACCATCGACTTTTCCGTGCCCTTCTTCCGGGACGGCACGCGCATCCTGGCCTTTCGCGACACGCTGCGGACCACGCCCAGCCTGAAGGACATGGTGGTGGGGGTGGCGGAGGGGACGACGACCGCGACCATCCTGGAGGATGCCCTGCCCGGCATCGTGACCCGGGACTATCCCACCATGGACGATGCCTTCGCGGCCCTGATCAAGGGCGAGGTGCAAGGCGTTGCCAATATCGGCGTGATCCTGCTCGGCCTGTCGCGCAAGCTCGAGCCCAACCGCAGCGTGGTCCTGCTGCCCCGCGCGGCCCCGCTGGGCAACGAGGCCATGGCCTGCATCCTGCCGCAGGACGACAGCGCCTGGCGCGACCTGGTCAATCACGCGATCATGGACCTGACCCAGGGCCTGGCCGAGTACCGCGGCCGTTACATGGACATCCACCACAAGTGGTTCGGCCGCGACGGTGTGATGGTCTATCCGCTGGACCGCTCGACCCGCGACTACCTGCTCCAGTCCAACATCTGGGCCCAGTGACGCCGATGGGATTGGCCCGGCAGCCCGTTTGCCGCTACCGTCACCTTCCGGTGGTTTAATCGAGAGGTCCCGCGATGTCGCTCGCGCTCTATGGCCATCCTTTCTCCTCCTACACGCAGAAGGCGCTCATCGCGCTCTACGAGAACGGCACGCCCTTCGAGTTCCGCTGCATCGGGCCGGAGACGCCGCAGCACGCGGCCGAATGGCTGCGGCGCTGGCCGATCGCCAAGTTCCCGCTGCTGGTGGACGGCGCGCGCAGCATCGCCGAGACCAGCATCATCATCGAGTACCTGGGGCTTGCCCATCCCGGACCGGTGCGCCTGCTCCCCGAGGATCCGATGGCCGCGCTGGAGGTGCGCTTCCTCGACCGCTTCTTCGACCTTCATGTGATGGAGGCAATGCAGGTCGCGGTGGACAGCGCGCTGAAGCGGATTCCGGCTACCCGTGAGGAGGGCCTGGCCCTGGCCGGGCAAAGGCTGGAGCGGGCCTATGCCTGGGCCGAAGGCCAGCTTGCCGGCAGGACCTGGGCCGCCGGCGCGGACTTCACGCTGGCGGACTGCGCGGCCGCGCCCTCGCTGTTCTATGCCGACTGGACGCACCCGATTGCCGAGGCCTACCCGGTGCTGCGCGCCTACCGTGCGCGGCTGCTCGCCCGCCCGTCCTTCGCCCGGGCGGTGGAGGAGGCGCGGCCGTTTCGCCCGCTGTTTCCGCTCGGCGCGCCGGACCGGGATTGACGCCCGGCCTCCTGGGGCTCGGTCAAGCCTCCACGGTTTCCCGGTAGGCGGCGGCTGCAATTCGACCGCTGATCTTCACCGTGATCGCAGCATCCACTTGCCCATCCCAGGCCGAGGCTATCCCTCAACCCTTGTCGGATGAGCCCTGCCGGTTTTTTTGCGTATGGCCGACGGCGTTTCATCGAACCAACGTCGGCACGATCGTGAGAAAGCCGACTGCTCGGGAAATCCGAGCAGTCCTGAAATCTGGCCGAGCGGAACGTTCGTCTCTCGCAGGTATTGCAGCGCCAACTCCTGGCGCAGCGTTTCCTTGATGGCCTCGAACCCGGTGCCTTCCGCTTCCAGCCGGCGATGCAAGGTCCGGGGATGGATGGCGAGCATGGCGGCGATGCCCTCCATGCTCGCCTGTGGCGTGCCGAGCACCCGGCGCAGCGCGAGGCGCACCCGTGGGCTGACGCCGTCGCCCGGCACGCGGAAATGCCGGGCGAGGTAGTCCTCCGTGATCCGTCGCAGCGCAGGATTTGCCCCTCGCAATTCGGCCCCGAAGGCGGTGACGGGACCGTGCAGGGATGCGCGCTCCTGGCTGGCGATGACCGGGGCGCCGAAGAACCGACGATAACGGCTCAACGGCGCGATCGGCGTGTGCGGGAGTGTGACGAGCTTCAGATCGTAGGGCGCGCCCAGCAAGGCCTTGGCGAGGAAATGGGCAGTGCCTAGGCACATGTCGATGTTCTGCCGCTGCGGGGGATGCCCGGGAAGCAGAATGTCGAAGACCATTTCGACCGCCCCTTCGACCAGCGGGCTGTGCGGGTTCATCGTCAGTTTCAGTCCCTGGCTATGAACAAACATATATTGCGAAGCGATCTGGAAGGCTTCCGCGGCCGTTGCCGCATTCTGAATGACGACGCCGAGCGCGCCGAGGAAACCGAAATCCAGGGTCTCGGCAATGCGCAGGCCGAGGTCTCCACACCCGGTTTCCGCACTGCTGGCTTCGAGCAGGAGGTTCACCGCGCGCAGGTCCACCAAGGCATCGTCGTCCTCAAACGCCTTGGGCGCGATGTGATATCGCCGCAGGAACGGCGCGGGATCGGCACCAAGGCCGCGCATGACGGCCGCGTATGCCCTTACGCTGCTGGCGCGCACGAAGAGAGTCATGTCATCCAGTGTCAAAAGATTGTCTGCCGGCGTCAATACCGCAGGGGCGCAATCCAGCTATTGCTTCCTTCAGATGTGCTCCCGGGAGGAGACGCTGTTGAAAAAAATTCTCATTGTTGGTGCCGGCGCGGTCGGCGCGGTCTACGGCTGGCATCTGCATCGCGCGGGACACGAGGTGCATTTCTTCGTCAAGCCGGCGTACCGCGACACCGTGTCGGCGGGGCTTGTGTTGCACCGCCTCGAGCACCGTGCCACGCGGCGCGAGGATTGGAGCGCACCGCGCGTGGCCGATCTGGCCACGGTCGCGGCCGAGCGCTGGGACCAGGTGTGGCTGACGCTGTCCTCGGATGCGCTGCGCGGCGAACTCGCCGCACAACTGCTCGCCGCTGTCGGTGCGGCAACGGTCGTCTGTCTCCAGCCCGACCTGGAGGATGCCGACTATGTGCGCGCCCGCGTCGAGACGCCGGAACAGGTGGTCCACGGCCTTATCACCCTCATCAGCTACCAGTCGCCGTTGCCGGGCAGGGATGACCCGCCGGGTATCGCCTACTTCCTGCCGCCGTTCACACCGGCACCGTTTTCCGGATCGCCAGCGCGGTTGAGCGGGGTGGTCGACGCCTTGAACGCCGGTGGCATGGCGGCGCGTGCCGTGGCGGACGTGGCGCCCGCGGCGGCGGCTGCAACCGCGCTCTTGCAGCCCTTGATCGCCTCCCTCGAGCTCAATAACTGGCAGCTATCCACGGTGCCAGGCAGCGCACCGCTGCGCATCGGCCTGGATGCGGCACGCGAAGCGCTGGCCGTGGCGCGGCAAGTTACCGGCGCCCGGACGGCCAAGTTCCGTCCTCTGTTAGTGCCCTGGCTGTGGCGGTTGTTCCTGCCTCTCGCCGCGCGCCTGCTACCGCTGCCGCTGGAACCCTACCTGCACTACCACTTCTCCAAGGTCGGCGTGCAGACGCGACTGATGTTGGAGACCTATATCCGCCTCGGCCGGCAGCATGGCCTCGAAACCCAGGCATTGCAGAAGCTGCTGCAGGCCCTGCCATCCCAGAGCAACAGAACCTGACATGTTGAAATCTTTCCTAGGGCGGGCCGTGCGCGTCGGGGTCAAGCCGATCCTGCGCCCAAACTTCTCGGTTGCCTTCCAGCGTCGCTGGGTCAACGGGCTGACCGCCATGCTGCCGCCGCCGCGGGGAACAAAAGTCCACCGGCAGCCTATGGGGGCCCTGCCGGCAGAATGCCTGACTTTCGGCGAACCCGCGGCGGACCTCGCGATTCTTTATCTGCACGGGGGCGGTTACAACATCGGCTCGGCGCGCAGCTACCGCGTCGTCACGGGGCGCATCGCGCGGGCGGCCGGCGTTTGCGTCTATACGCCGGACTACCGGTTGGCACCCGAGCACCCCCATCCCGCAGCGTTGGAAGACGCCCTTTCCGCTTACCGCTGGCTGCGGCAACAGGGGGTGCGCCATATCGCGCTGGCGGGCGACTCGGCTGGCGGCGGGCTCGTTCTCGCCACCGCCCTTGCCCTGCGCGATGCCGGCGATCAGAGGCCGGCCGCTCTCGCCTTGATGTCCCCCTGGACGGACCTCGCCACCCGGGGGGAAACCATGAAAACCCATGTGAAGCGAGATCCGTCACAGTCGCCGGACGGGCTTGCAAGATGGGCACGGGGCTATGCCAACGGCCTGCCGCTCGATCATCCGCTGTGCTCTCCGCTCTATGCCGATCTGCGGGGATTGCCGCCGATACTGGTTCATGTCGGCAGCGAGGAAATCCTTCTGAGCGACTCCCTGCGGCTGCGCGAACGCGCCTTCGCGGCGGGTGTGGAGATCCAGGTACGCGAATTCGAAGGCCTGTGGCACGACTTCCAACTACACACCGGCTTGCTCAGGGAAGCAGACGAGTCCCTGACAGAACTGGGGCAGTTTCTGCGCGAGCGTCTGGACGGTTGTCAGGTGAGGAATCCCGCATGATGACCTGGCTGACATTTGTCGCCGCCGCCGCTTTCCTGGGCGTGCTCACGGAGATACAGGCCGGCGCGCTGCGCCTGTGGATCTACACGCCGCGGCGCATGGTGGTGATCAACGTCCTCGTCACCGTCGGACTGCTGTTCGGCACGACGGCCTGGCTGACCAGCGGGATCTCCCTGCCGATCCAGTTCCTGTGCGGCGCGCTTCTCGGCATTGCCTACGAGGCGCTGAATTTTGCCGGGCTCAACGGCTGGTACTTTCCTAATAACAAACTCTGGTTCCTGAAGGGCAGGGCGGCCTTGACCGTCGGCGTTGGGGTAGCCTGGGGCCTGTATCCGGTGCTGACCAATCTGCTGGTCGGCGTTCTGAAACCGTCATGATCCAGGACCGAAAACAACCCGGGCCGATCAGCGTCGACCCGCCCAAGCTCAACGACCTGGCCCGCTTGCTGTGGGACGCTTTCGTTGCGCCCTTCCGAGATCCCACGGGGATCCTGCTGGGCAGCGCCATCGTCGCCCTCATGCTTTGGGGCTATCACGGCAAGCTCGAACTGCTGGGCGCCGTGTGGGACGGATGGACCGGGCCGGGCAGCGACCCGGCGGCGCGCGCCAGGATCATCCCGGGGATTGCGTGGGATCAGGAGTGGCTCAGCTTCTGGGCGGGTGCCCTGCTTGTCGTCGGCATCCCCGCGATCGTGATCCGCTACGTGTTCAAACGCCGGCTGCGCGACTTCGGCCTCGGCCTGCCGCCGCCCGGCCTGCGGCGGCTCGCGCTGTTGTGCGCGATCGGGTTACTCACCGTCTCCTTCGGCACGTTCTATCTGTACGGTCACGACCCGGCCATGGCCGCGACCTATCCGTTTTTCCGCGATTTCGACGGCATCGGCCAGTTCGTGGTCTACGAAATCGGATACCTGCCGTTCTTCCTGGCCATCGAGTTCATCTTCCGCGGCTACCTGCTCTTCGGCATGTATCTGCTGCCGGCACCCAAGGCCGGCGCGGGCAGGGCGGGGCTGCCTGCCAACCTCGACTGGCGGATCCTGGTCCCAATGCTCGCCTACTCGGCATGGCACCTTGGCAAGCCGCTGCCGGAGCTGTGGGGAACACTGGTGTGGGGGCCAGCCACCAGCGCGGTCGCGCTCACGACGCGCTCGATCTGGCCCATCGTCATCGTCCACTGGTTGCTCAACGTGTGGATGGACCTCGTGATCTGGCAGCAATGGTGAAGAGCCGTGAACATTTCCACTGACAGTCCCCAGAACCGCGGATCCGTCTTGATCACCGGTGCCTCCGCCGGCATTGGCGCCGAGCTTGCCCGGACCTTCGCCCGCCATGGGCACAGCCTGATCCTGGTCGCCCGGCGCGCCGACAGGCTTGAAGCGCTGGCACAGGAACTGAGGCGGCAACACGGTATCGCGGTTGAGGTGATCCCGCAGGACCTGGGCCAGGCCGGGGCGGCCGCGACGCTGCATCGGGAGGTAGCCCGGCGCGGGCTGGCCGTGGACATCCTGATCAACAATGCCGGCCTACTTTGCCGTGGCGCCTTCTGGGAAACCGATTTGGCCGAGCAGCAGGCCTTGCTCCAACTCAACATCGCCGTGCTGACGGAGCTGACGCACCTGTTTCTGCCAGCCATGATCGAGCAGGGCCGCGGCCGCCTTCTCAACCTCGCGTCCAGTGCAGCGTTCCAGCCGCTGCCCTGGGTCGCCACCTATGCGGCGAGCAAGGCCTATGTGCTTTCGTTCTCCGAAACGCTGTCCATCGAGCTGAAAGGCCAGGGGATATCGGTCACCGCCCTGTGCCCGGGCTTCACGGAAACCGACATGATCTCCCAGGACGGGGCCAAGACGTTCAAGGTCCCCGGTGTCAGGAACTTGACGCCGGCAAAGGTCGCCCAGCAGGCCTATGCCGCCTGCATGGCCGGCAAGCCGGTGTACATCAACGGGGGCATCACCCGCGCGCTGGTCCTGGCGAGCCAGCACTTGCCGCGCTGGCTGCAGCGCCGTTCGGCCGAACGGTTCGCCAAAGCCGCCATGCGCTGATCAGAGATGCGTCAGGTTACGAATCGCTGCGATCATGGCGGACGATGCAGGGCCTTGCCGCTCGAGCAAGTCGCCTATCCGGAGGACAGGTGCTTGCAATCGTCCCGCAGCACCTTGCGCGTCGGGGGGCGCGGACGCTGGCGATTGAAGGCGCCAGACACGCGGGTTGACAAGCGCCAAGAAAGTGCATCAGGACTCGGACACGATCGATGTCGCGATGGCACGGGCACGCCGGGGGTCCGAGCTTGACCGTGGTGAATGATTTGGCGGTTGCCTCTCTGGCGGGAAGGCAACCGCCCATTTTACGATGTCAGCTCCAAGCATGGAACGGCGGGGTGACGCCGTTGAGGAAGTAGCTGCCCAGGATCGCGTATTTCCAGCGTACCGGGTCGTGCAGGGTGTGGGTACGGGCATTTCGCCAGTGGCGGTCCCGGTTGTGTTCGGCCAGGATGGAACGGGTGCCGGTCAGTTCGAACAGTTTGTTGGTCGCACGGCTTCTCATAGCCATTGTAATCAGGAACGACTCGGGTCTATGGCGAAGCAACCATATTTTTTGCGCTCGCAGCATGGCGCTTATTTTTTTGTAACATTTTTTATCTGTTTAATAAGCCTGTCGGCACTCGACAGGGTCGCCCCAGCGTTCGTCTGATCCAAAGGTGTGCAGGGCCGTGCATGGTTGCGTCGGATGACCGATATGGCCACATATCTGCCTTCCTTCTTAAGGGGACTATGTGAGGTCTGTCATTGTCTCGGCGATAGACTGTCTGCCTGCCGCCAAGCGATGCACAGTTCAAGATAAGCGCGCGCATCGGCGCTCAGCCTCAAGACACCGGCCAATCTCGCGAGCTCCAATGTGCTGTCGGCGGCGGCGTCGATCCGCGCGGCATACTGGTCGTAGAGGGCAGCGATTTCGCTGCGCGAAATCTCCCGCAGAAGACGTTCGGTCCCAGCATTGAAGGGCAGTCGTCGTGCGTAACTTCCAGAGACCCAAGCGAAGGCCGTGCCGAATTCGTCGTGCTGTTCGACGTTGCCGAGGTTGGCGAGCACCCGAGCCTGAATCCGCTGCCCGGTGCGCTGCCAGCCGTGGGCCTGGGCGATCCGGCGGGCCAGCACGGCCAGGGGCATCGGGCCCGAGCCTGCAAGGGTCTCTACGATCATTTGGCGCAGAATGAGATCGTAGCTTTCGTCATAGAAGCGATCCGGGTCCAATTGCAAACCGGCGAAAGGTGCGGACGCTAAATCGTTGCCATGCCCCGCATCGCTTAAGCCGTCTTCGATGGCGATCGGCGCAGCTTCATGGCCGGCTGCCGTGGCTTCATCGGTGGAAGGCGCCGCATCGAATTCCTCAGAGACTGACTCCGAGATCCTATCGTCCGGGAGGACTTCCGCCGTTTCCTGCAGCGTACAGGCCATCGCCAATTCCCGCGCGTCCCTATCCTTCGCCAAGAGATCGCGGAGGGCTAGGTCGATCCGGTCAGCCACGATCCCACCGCTGCGGAACCAGTCCGTCGACCAGATGCGCAGGATGGTCCAGCCCAGGCGTTCAAGAACGGCTTGCCGGAGCTTGTCTCGGTCGCGGGCGGTAGCCGTGCGGTGGTACTGAGCGCCATCGCATTCAATACCGGCGAGCCAGCGGCCGGCGAAATCGGGATGGACGATACCCAGGTCGATGCGGAAGCCCGAAACACCGATCTGCGAGCGAACATCCCAGCCCCGGGCATGCAGGGCGGCGGCGACCGCCTCCTCGAAGGGGCTTTCAACCGGGCCGAGCGATCCCCGATCCCGTGCCGGCAGCGCGACGGGGCCACGTTCGGCGAAGTCGAGGAAGGCTTTGAGGTCTGCGACCCCGCGCGCCGAAGTCCGGGAAAGATCGATCTGATCGGCGCGTATCGAGGTGAAGACGTGCAGTTCGCTGCGGGCACGGGTAACCGCCACGTTTAGCCGCTTCTCGCCGCCGTCCCCGTTTATCGCGCCGAAGTTCATGGGCAGCTTCCCGGCGAGATCCGGCCCGAAGGTAATCGAGAACAACATCACATCCCGCTCGTCGCCCTGGATGTTTTCGAGGTTCTTCACGATCAGCGGTTCTTCCCGGTCATCGGCGAAGAACCATTCAAATTCTGGCCGCTTGCGGCGTTCCTCGTCCAGCAGATCCAGGATCAGGCTCTGCTGCTGCGCGTTGAAAGTAATGACACCGAGAGTCGGTCGCTTCGCCTCCGGCAGCGCAAGCCAGACCGCCAGCCTTTCGACGATCATCACCACCGAAGCCTTGGCCTCCACCTCGTTCACACGCCCCTTGCCGCGGGCATAGATCCCGTCGACACGATGAAGCTTGACGGCACTTCCCGCCCCGTCGGCGGCCGGAAATGTAACCAGATTATTTCCATAGTAGAAATGGTTCGAAAAGGCGATCAGGGTTTCATCACGGCTACGGTAGTGCCAATTGAGCTGGCGTGTCGGCACACCGGCGGCGGCAACCTCATCAAGGATCGACGGCATGTCCTTTTCGTATTCCGCGACGTCATCGCCATCATCATCCACCCGGCCGAAGAAATTGGTGGGTGGAAGCTGGCGCGGATCCCCGACCACGATGGCCTGACGACCTCGTGCAATGGCGCCAATGGCATCCCAGGTCGTGATCTGGGACGCCTCGTCGAAGATCACGAGATCGAATTGCGACTGTCCGGGCGGCAGGTATTGAGCAACCGACAGAGGCGACATCAAGACACAGGGCGCCAGCGTACTGAAGCTGTTCGGCATCTGGCCGATCAGGGCCCGGATCGGCATCGACGGCCGCTGCAGCCCCAGTTGGTGACGCAAGGCGCCGAGTTCGGAGTTCCGGGGCACGGCATCCCGCGCTGGCAGATTGTGGGCGATCCGCCGCATCACTTCCTGCGGCGCAAGCGACGCCGCGGCCTCGTCGAGCTGGCGGAAGCGCGCGATCAGATCCTCGTGCGACCAATGGGCGAAGCCGCGGAGTTCCGGGCTCGCATCCATCGCCAGCGGCAGCCACCAAGCCATATAAGCCGCCTCGAATGCCTTGGCCGTATCGGCGATCGCCACGCCGGCCTCCAGCACCTCGATCACCGGGGCAAGGCCGGAAGCATCTGCGGCGCTACGGCTTTCCTGCCATTTGGTCCAGTCGGAGAAACGGCCACGCTCGGCGGGAAGGCCGGCAAGGGCCTGACGCAACCCAGCGCGGTCCAATGCCTCGCCGATCCGCCCGCCGGCGGCGAGGAAGGCGGCCCGGCTCGATGCCAATGCCTCCTCGGCCTGCGTATAGCGGATGAGCGCCGGGACAAGCGGACCACCGCCGGCAGTCATCAGGCCGGGGCACACCGCACGCCACGCCGCCTCGGGAATGCCGGCGAAAATGGCTGCCTTCTCGATTCCGGCAAATTGGATCGCCTGGGACAGCAGGCGGCCGATCGTTGTCAGGTCGGTCTGCCTCCCCACAAAAAGCGGGAGAACGGCAAGGGGTGATGCGGCAACCTCCCGCTCGGCCTTGAGCATCCGTTGCAGGGCGGCGATATCGGTCGAGGGGTCGGCTGTGCCGCCGCTGGCATAGGTCTGAAGCATTTTGCCGATCCGGCCCCGGGCCAGCGTGGACAAAGGCCAGATCTTGGTTTGTGCCTCCCGCCATTCCAGATCAAGCCGCTGGAGCGGGATCGAGGCGATGTCCCGTTCGGGGTAAGTGGCCCCGAGCGCGAGTGCCGCCTCCTCATACTCACGAACCGCGGCCTCGAACGGGCCGACCGCCGCCTTGAGTGCGGCCAGATCCTTCCCGATCACCGGATGAAGGTCGTCCTGATCACGCACTTGTCCCAGGAGGCTGACAAGAACGGCACGAACCTCGGGTTGCCCGGCCGCCCCGGGGGCAAGGCCCAAAGCCCTGCCGACAGCGTTGCCCGCCTCCGCTGCCGCGCCAACATCGTGATGCAGGGCCGCCGCGGCGCGCAGGAATCCGCCCTCCCAACTGAACGACCATTCCTCGGCGCCGACAAGGCCAAGGACCCTTGTATCCCCATGCATTCCAGCAACGCCGAAGCGACGGCCAGCCTCGCCCGCAAGGTCGTGCAGGCGCCGGTAACTGGATTCGTCATGGCAATCCTTGTTCGAGAATTGCAGTGCGAAGGGCTGGGGGCCGGCGGCCACAGCGCACCCGATCGCGTCGAAGACGCTGAAGCCCTGGATGCCGGGGCGGTGCAAGGCCTCGACATAGGCATTGAGCTGGTCCCGGGTCAGGCGCAGGTCGTCGGCGATCTTGACCCATTCGGCGGCCTTGCCCTTCGCGGCACGGTCCCACGATCGGCCAAGCTGCGCCAGCACCACCTTACGATCGGCCTTGCTGGAGTGAAGTTCGAGACAGGCATCGCCAAGGCCATGGGCTTCGAGCCGGCGATGCACGACGTCAAGGGCCGCCGCCTTTTCCGCCACGAAAAGCACGGTCCTGCCGCGCCCCAACTGATCGGCGATGACATTGGCGATGGTCTGGCTCTTGCCTGTGCCAGGCGGGCCGATCAGGACGAAGTCGCGCCCCTTGCCAGCCGCAACGACGGCAGCCAGCTGCGAACTGTCGGCGGGAAGCGGAGTCAGCAGATCGCCGGGCGCCAGGCGGCGGTCGATGTCCTCCGGCGACGGCATGGGCGTGTCGGCCCCGGGAAAAGCCTCCGTCGGGCTGTCCACCAGATGACGGACCAGCCGGCTTTGCCGCAGGCTGTCGGTTCGGTCGACGAGGTCCTTCCACATCAGGTATTTGGCGAAGGAGAAGGTCGACAGCGCGGCACTGTCGACGACTTCGAAACCGGCGGCATCACGCACGTGGCGGCGGACGGTTTCAAAGATGCGTGGCATGTCGATGCCGGACCGGTCGCGCGGAAGTTCGCCTTCAAGCTCGGGAATGCGCAGTTCGAAGTCCCGTTTCAGAAATTCCAGCAGCGTGGAATTCACCCGGGCATCATCCTCGTGATGAAGCAGCCGGAAGTCCGACCGGGCGGAACTGCGCTCCAGCTTCACCGGGATCAGCAGCAAAGGGGCACGATAGTCGCGCTGATCGGACGCGCTGCGTTTCCAGCGCAGGAAACCGGCGGCCAGGAACAAGGTATTCGTACCACCCTCCTGCGTGTCGCTTTTCGCCTTCCGGTACAACTCGATCAGGCGGTTGCTCATATCCTTTCCCGTCAGGGGGCAGGCGATCTGGTGCCTGGCCAGAGCATCGTGCGCGAGCAACATGCTGTGCTCGCGCACCTCCGCGCTCAGCAGGTCCCGATTCGCGAAACTTCCCTCGTCCGCCAAGGCCAGAAGGCGGAAGGACTGCCCGTCGGCAAGAGTGTCCTCGAGCGCACCCAGATCCGGACACAGCAGCGGCACCGTCTGCTTGGTTTCCCGGAAATTCAACAGCCGGTTGCCCAGCGAAAGGTCGAGCAGCTTGCGTTGCCAGCGCTGGACGCGGCCCAGCGGCGTCGTCGGCTCCGCCTCGATCCTGTCGCCGGGCAAAAGGCCCAGGTCGATGGGCCTTGGCAGCGCCGCCGGCGTCTTGAGATCCTCAGGCGAGACCGCATCGGCGACCCTTTGTACGCGATGGGCGGCCAGGGGCCGGATGCGCGCGGCACGGGCGCGGCTGACGTCGACGGCCTTCAGGAAGTCCGCCTCCCGCTCCTCGGCCAGATGTCTCTTGCCAACGTCGACAGCCTCGTCGAAACCGATGGCGGGCCGGCGGGTCAGCAACGTGGTCTCGAACGGGACGAAATCCCGGGCGACCACGGCTTTACGCACCGCAACAACGTCAGGCTCGACCATCCGGCCGAAATCACACCGGGTCAGCCAGACGCCGGCCCAGGCGTGCCCCTGCGAAAACAGGACGGCGGCGTTCAGGCCAGCGGCCTCGAGCGCGGCGGCCATAAGCAGGGAGATGTCGAGGCAGGTCCCCAGACCTTCGCTGGCGATCCGGCCCGGATCGCGCACTTTCTGCCCCACGGTTTCAAACGAGGCCGGTGGCACGGCGTAAGACAGGCCCATGCCGGTCACGGCCGACCATATCGCACCGGCCAGCATCCAGATCCGTCCGGGATCACCCGACTGGTAGCCGTCGAGTGCCCCGCTCAAACCGGCGCGCTCCAGTAGGCGCGAGGCTTCCTTCAAAATGCCGGCGACCACGGGATCGTTGGGCGAGATGAAGGCGGCGAGCAGTTCATCCATCTCCGGCAGGCCGCCCCATTCATCGCGGGCCAGAAGCTCTATCCGGTGCGCCTCGCGCAACAACTCGACATCCCGGTGCCGGACGACCAGTTCGAGCGTGGCGATCTCCGCCTCGTTCAATCCATCGAGCAGCGCCATGTCCAGCGGTGTCGCCAAGTCGCGCAGTGGCACCTCCGGCCCGGCCGCGATCCGATCGATCCGCCACTCCTTCGGTTTCAGGATGGCGGGCTGACACGCAAGCTGTACCGAGATGTTCTCCAGCTGTTCCGTGCCCTCGTTCCGCAGGCCCAGCGCCTTCAGAATGGCGACGCCGTTTTGAGCCGAGGCGAAATTCACCCGCTGGCTGATCTGCGCCGTCAGTGACAGGCGAGGTTTCGTGGTCGAGCCGATTTGCTCTTCTTGCGGGGCACTGTCCATGGCTTCATTGTCCATTGCAGTATCGATCAGACGGTGAGTTCGTGAACCTGCACACCGGGACAGACGCCCCTGGCGATACCGCAGAGGTGACGGTGATGGGTGAGGTAGATGACCTGGCCGGTGCGACTCATCTCGGCCAGCAGCGTGAAGGCCTCGGCCGAACGGTCGTCGTCGAAGGTTTCCATGATATCATCGGCGATAAAGGGAACCGGTGGGCGGCTGCGGGCCAATTCGTGATAGCCGGCGATCCGTAACGCCAGATAAAGCTGAAAGCGTGTCCCCTTCGACAATTCGGGGGCAAGCTTCGCCCCGCCACCCCGGGCAAGCGCCACCAGGACTTCCCGCGTGTCGTCGGGCTGCGCCGCAAGGCCGGTATAGGCGCCCCGGCTCAAGATGCTGAAGGCCCTGGAGGCCCTGTTCAGCATTTCGCTGCGGTGGCTGTCGCGATAGCGGCGGAGTCCCTTGTCGACCAGCAGAATGCCCAGCCGCAGGGCAAGGTACTGGCGAGCCCCGTCCTCCAGCGCGAGCAGGATGTTGCTCCGCTCCGCCTCCAGGCGGGCCACGGCATCGTCACCGCCGATGGCCACGATCCGCCGATCGAATTCGGACACGGCCGCGTAGCGCTTCTGCAAATCCTGGCTCGACTGGTCGACCTCGATGACGAGATGCTCCTCCCGGGTCTCCAGCGCCGGACGGCCGTCAGCCTCCGCAAGCGCTATGGCTTGGGTTACATCCTCATTCGCCGCGGCCTCGGCGATATCCTTTTCGCAGGCTGTAATCTCCGCGCGCAGGCGCGCCGCATCGCGGCCCATGGCCAGGGTTTCGGACAGCCCTGCGGGGTCGGACAGGCCGAAATGGCCGGCCATGGCCGCCAGCTCCCGGTCGATCGCTTCAATCTCGGCCTGGGCTTCGGCAAGGGCACGGCGCGCCTCGGCCTGGTCATCCTCGGCCTTCTGGCGGCCGTCCCTGACCTTCTCTGCCCTGCGCAGCCGGCCTTCGACCTCCTTCCAAGACGGGGCCCCCTCGGTTCCGAGAGCCGCCGCGATGGCCGCCAGCGCACCCAGAAAGGCGTCGCTGTTGGCGCGCATCTTGCCGATGCGGTCGGCCAGGCTGTCATGGCTGGTGACGGCGGTTCGTAGTTGGTCGAGCCCGGCGAGCAGACCGTTCATCGCGGCGACATCCCTCGTCGCTGCCGCCAGCCAGGTCCGCACCAGGAGACTTTCCCAGGCTGCGGTCCAGACGGTCTCCGCCTTGCGGGCCTCGTCCAGTGCCTCCTGGCGGTCGTCCACGGCCTCCCTAGCCTCGCGCAGGGCATCGCGAAGACTGGTCAGGGTGGCGCCGCGCTCGATCCTGGCTTGGGCTTCAGCCGCCAGGAGGTCGAAACCAAGACCGTCCAGCCCATTGCCCGGCGTTGCCAAGCCGGCGCGAAGCGCGGATACCGCCTCCTCAAGGTCGCGAGCAGCGGTGTCGCGCATCCTGGCAGCCTGGCGCAGCGCGCCAAGGGCCGCCAAGGCAAGAAGGCGGGCTTCAAGCCAGCCCCGAAGCTCGATCAGGCTTCGCCCGGAGAGTCCCAAGGCGCTGGTTGCCATGTCGATCTCGGTGAGCACGGCTGCCTCCGTCGTCTCCGCTTTGCGGAACGCCGCCTCGGCCTGAACCAGATCCTGGCGCTGGGCGTCAAGCGCGGCCCGGGCAGCCGCTTGGAGACGCGCATCTGCCTGGGCTTGTGCCAACAGGCCGGTGATCTGGTCGTCCCGGCGCAGCGCGGTCTCGAAGGCATCGGCCGTCTCAAGGCGGAGATCGCGGCGATGCGCAGACCACAGGCTCTCCCTGACGGCGCGGGCGGCGGCGGCATCGTCAAGGCTGATGGCCATGGCTATCGGGCCTTCCGGCAGGGAGGCGGCCTGCCGGTCGATGCCCTCCCGCAGACTGTCGGCAGCACGGCGCGCATCCACGCGCCCGGCCCGGGCTGTTTCCAGCCGGCTGGTCCAGGCATCGATCTGCCAGCCGGCGGGAACCGGCAATCGCTCCACCTCCGCCGCGGTCCCCGACCAGGGAAGCAGTGTCGCCATCTTCTCGGCAAGAATGTCATCCGCCGCCTGGATCTCTCGCTCGGCCCGGCGCAAGGCTTCTCCGGGGTCGCGCTGGCGCAGCCGGTTCAGGAGATGCACCAGCGCCGAAGTATCGCCAGCCGGCGATGCCTCGGCCAGACGGGCCTCGCGCCGGGCCAGCAGGGCCTTCGCATTGCGCGCTTCTGCTTCCGCGGAATGACGCTGCCCGGTGATGCCGGAATGGCGGCCGATAAGGTCGCGCAGCCCCGCGACCGTTGCCGAATCCAATAGCAGGTCACGGGGATTCGTCCCCGAACGGCCGAGCAGGGCAAGGGCTGTCTGGATGCCGCGTTGTTCATCCTCGGCCTTGGCCTTCACGCGCGGCAGATCCTTTTCCGCCTCCTCATGGGCGGAGCGCAGCGCATCCGCTGCCACGATCCTATCCGCCAGGGCCAGAACCTGCGGATCGGGCACGAGGCCATCGATGGTCCCGGCCAAACGGGCAAGGGCCGCCTCCGATGCCTCCTTGCGGGTGCGGGCAATGGTCTGCGTCTTCAGCAGCCGCTGAAACCTTGCCTCCCCATCCGCTGGCGGCTTGGGGATCGCGGCGAGGGGCGCCAGTTCGGCCTTCAGGGCCTGAAGACGGGCACGCAGGGGCAGCAGGGCCAGCAGCTTTCGGACAAGCGCAAGTTCCCGCGACCTCTCGCCATGCCGGCGGGACGCCTCCATCCAGGCGTCATGCGCCGCCTGCTGTTCGGCCTGCAAGCGGTTATAAGCGCCCGCCTGGACGTCCAGGTCCTTTCGCCTTGCCTCCAGATCATCGAGGCGCGCCTTGGCATCGGTGATCGGCCCCTTCCGGCCGCCGGGCCGGTGGAAGCCATCTGCCTCCACGCGCAAGGTGTCCAGTTGTTGGCTTAGATTGGCAAGGCCGGCACTTGCCGAGAACAGCATTTCGCCGAGGTCGCCCTTGCTCGCCAGGATGCTGTCGCCGCCCCGCTCCAGGGTCTCGTCATCGAGCGAGAACATGGCCTCATAGCCTTCGCGGCCGAGCCCCCCAAGGCCCGATTGCAGCAGGGCATCGGGAAGGGCACCGCCATGTTCATCCTGCAGGGAGCCTGTGCTCTTCTTGACCCGGACCAGTGCATGGGTCCGCCCCCCGAACTCGACGGCGGCGCCGATGCGCATGGTCGGCCCGGGATGCAGGAAATCGTGTCGGCTGCGCTGGGGAATACCGAACAGCAGGTCGAGCCAGGCCGAAAACGCCGTGGATTTGCCGGCCTCGTTCGGACCATAGACGATGTGAAAGTCCGTCTCGCCCGGCGCGGGCGGCCGAAAGATCAGGTAGGCATCGGTGAACTTGCCGTAGCGTGTGAGATCCAGCCGCGACAGCCGCATCACGAGCTCTCCCGGCCAGCCAGCCTGGCAAGAACCGTCTGCAGCCCTTCGCTCATCAGGGCATCCCGTTGCCTGGCGGCACTGCTCTCGTCATCGCCGAGCATGCCGCGGATATCCTTCGGCAAAGCCTTGACCAAGGAGGCAAGAACCTCGTCCGCCTCCGCGCGAATGGCCGGATCATCCACCAGTTCGTCCCTGATCAGAGACGCCAATTCGTCAGGCAGGCCGCCGGAACCCGCACGCTCGCCGGCCTCAATGGCATTCTCGACCTTGTCGATCCAGACACTGCCCAGGGCTTCGGCCACCAGCGTGGCCTCGGCGTGGATCTGGTCAAGGTCGCGAAGGATGCGCCAGCCCAAGGGAGACGTACCGACGAGCCTGGGCCGCAGCACCAGGTGCTCTGCCGGATCCTCCCGTTCGATGGACCTGAGGGCACGGCCGATCGCGGCGACAAGGTCGGACCAGTCGGTGATCCCCTCGATGTCGACATCCGCGCGCTCGAAGCGGACTGTGCGGACCGAGCGTTCCACGAGCGAGATGGCACCGTCATCGGCGACCTCGACCAGAGTGACGGTTTTTGGCCCGTCCTCGCCAATATTGCGGCCTTGCGGCATGCCCGGCATCACCACCACGCCGCGCCCGTGATGGACGGCGCGGATATGAATGTGGCCCAGGGCCCAGTAGTCGTACCCCGCCGCCTGCAGGTCGGCGACCGAGCAGGGCGAATAGACATCGTGCGCCGGGCTGCCGTTCAGGCTGGTGTGCAGCATGCCGATGTTCACAGCCCCGCCCTGCGGCGCCGGAAAGCGGTCCAGCAGACTCTCCGGAACGTGGGGCTTGGCAAAGCTCAGGCCGTGGATCACCACCGGAAGCCCGCCCGTTTCGATCACATGGCTTGAAGCACGCCCCTCGAAGACCGTCACGGACTTCGGGAGATCGAGTTCCCTGGTAATCCGCGAACTGGCGTCGTGGTTGCCCCGGACGATGAATGTCCTGATGCCGGCGGCGTCGAGCCGGTGCAATTCCTGCGCCAGAAATCGCGCGGTCTTCATTGAAACCTGCGACCCGTCATAAAGGTCGCCGACGATCAGGAGAGCGTTCGCATCTTCATCGATGCAAAGGTCGATCGTGCGTGAAAAGGCCTGGCGGGTGGCAATGCCGACAAGGTCAGACACGGATGGATCCCGGAGGGCCAGGGATTTTAGCGGGGAATCGAGGTGGATATCTGCTGTATGTACAAACCGGAATGCCACGGCCGCTTCCCCAACCAGTGCCGCTTCAATGCCTGACCTTGCCAGACAGGAAGCAGTTGACGCAGGAAAATCATAACAAAAGTTTTACGGGTTTATCGATCGCAATCATGACGCGTGCATGAGTTTCCTCGTAGCAGATGAAGGCCGGAACGGTGGGTCCCGTCGCCGTCGCCGCGCAAAGAGATCCCAGGGCGCACCGTGATGCGCCGTCAGCAAACGCCTCTGCCCCATGTAGCGCCCACCCAAAAATGCCCCACTACCGGGATGCCGCATGATCAGCCCAACTTGGCATGATGGGATGCTGCGATCGGATACGCGCTGAGCAGGCCCGGTTCGGTTGTGGCCGGCGCACCAGCTTCGGATTAAGGCAGGCGATCCCCGAGCTCTTCCCGAATAGCCGGCTCCAGGCCGTCAAGGCTGCGCCGCAGTTCGAGGGTTGCTTCACGCGCCGCAGCGGCTGATCGGATCACTCTGGGCGTCAGGAATATCAGCAGCTCGGTTTTCTTGGTGTCGTCTGTCGTGGTACCAAACAGGTTGCCCAGGATAGGGATATCCTTGGCAACGGGAATACCCCGGTTGCCCGCGGTCTGGGCGCGTCGCATCAAGCCGCCGAGGGCAACTGTTTCACCATCGTGAACGCCTACCGTGGTCTCGATGCGCCGCTGCTGAATGGTCGGTGAATCGATCCCCGACGTCGTCGTCTCGACGGCATCACTCACCTCCTGGGCAATATCGAGTACGACAAGCCCGCTCTTCGAAATCCTGGGGTTACGGTCATCAAGATACCGGTATCGCGCATCTCCACCGCGTTGACCACGGGTGCGTCGGGATCGATGACACTGACCGCCGTTTGGGTGACAACCGGGACTTCGTCGCCGACCTGCAAGGTCGCGGGCTTGTTGTCGAGTGTCAGGAGCTTTGGTGAGGATACGACGTTGACATCCGTCACCACTTCGAGCGCGCTGATGACGACCTTGGTGCTGTCGATCAGGTAGGAAAAGTTGAAGCCGGGAAACTGCGGTGCGACGGCGGCCGTGCGGCTCAGCGAGCCGGCAACATGGTCATTGCTGAAGAACCACTCAACGCCATAGCGCAACTCGCCTGTCAGGCTGACCTCCGCGATCGTGACCTGGATCAGCACCTGGTCGGGCTCGACATCCATTTCCCGGATGATGGCCTCGATGGCCTGATATTCCGACGCATCGGCCCTGATGATCAGGGCGTTGTTCGCGTCGTCCGTCACAATCTGGCTGCCTCCGGCCGTGTCGCGCGTTCCCAGGCTGGCAATGCTTGGGGCCGACGGTGCCATGCCGGACATTGCAGCATCGGTGCTGTCATAGGGGGCTGGCATGGGCAGAACCGAGCCGGCCGCACTCGCGGGGCCATTGCCGGCGACTTTAAACAATCCGCCTAATGTTGCCGCGATGTCTGCGGCCTTGGCATTCTGCAAACGGTAGTAGTGAATCTGCCGGCCGGGATCGATGACCGGCAGATCGAGGCGATCCACCCAGGTGGTGACCTGATCGAGGTAGGCCCGTCTGGGGCTGGCGACCAGCAGCGTGTTGAGCCGGGCGATGGGGATGAAACGTACCAGGCCGGTAATCGGACTTCCCTCGTCGGCAAAGATGCCCTTGAGCTCGGTAGCGAGTGACACCGCGTCGATGTTCTTGGGCCGGATCAGGGCATAAGACATGCCCGCGAGCCAATCCACATCGAAGGTCGCGATCGTATCGCGCATGGCACGACGATCCTGCGCCGTGCCGACCAGGAACAAAATATTGCGGGCGGCGTCCACCCGCAGGATCCCGCCGGCGGGGGCAAAGGGCTCCAGCAGCTTCTGCATTTCCGGGGCCGCGATATAGCGCAGCGGGGCAATCTCCACCCCATAGCCGGGGCCACTGGTATCGCTGAGCCCCTCGACCCGGCGCTGCGCATCGCCCAGCGGCACGACCGAATAGAGCCCATCCGCGAGAACGATCGCCACGCCGTTGACCTTCAACGCGGCTTCGAGTGCCGGGAGGACGTCGTCGCGCGCGATGGGCCGCGTCACCTGCAGCGTGACCCGGCCCGTTACCGATGGATCGACCGCGAAGGAGACATGGAGGATGTCGCCGAGGACCGCGCGCACCACGTCTTTGAGCTCGACATCGACGAAGTCGAGCACGACGTCGCCCTCGGGTCGTGTTCCGCCCGATATCCGCGCCGGGCGTGGAACCGCGGCGCCGTCATCGCCGGGGTAGATTCGTGTGCGCGGTGCCGCAGGTGCCGCCGTGCTCGTGTCGGAGAGCGGCACGACCGGGAGCGGCACGGGCGAGATCGTAGGCTGCGGCGACCGCATGACGACCGGCTGCGGTGGTGCCGGCACGAGCGGCGTGTCGGCACAGGCGCCCAGCGACAGGACCAGCACAAAGGTCACGCCCTGTCGAAGCGACGCAAAATCAAGCAATTTGCCCATGCCCCACCTGCGGCGAGCCCCTCGCCGACGACCAGCCTCAACAATCTATACTGGAATGCCGATCGCACTGGCAACCAAACAACGGCCTCGACGAGGCTACTGGGCCGGCAACTTCGGAAACTCTATTCGGAAAACCTGATCATCAGCCTGAAACACCACGGCGGCCTGGTCCACGCTGCCCACACGCCATTCCCCAAGCATGTCTCCGGCACGCAGGCGCAGCACCACGTCTTCATTCTCCCGTCGCAGCAGGGCCAGCCGGTCGCCGTTCGAGATGGCAATCCCGACCAGCCGGAGATCACGCAGGCTGTCTGGGGACGGACGCAGCGGCGCCAACGTTGGCACCGACGAGGGGGGCGACGGAGGTGGTGGGTCGGGCAAGCGGCCGCGATTGAAGATCGGCCGCTCGAACACCGCCGCATAGGCTTCCACCGCCAGGATGGCGGCCTGCTGATCGGCAATGCCCGGGCGATCTCCTGTGCGAGCGCCCGGACCGACTGGCGTAACAGGAGGCGCAGGCCAAAGGGCGATACCGACCGAAGCCCCCAGGCTTACGAGAATGGCGCCCGTGATGGCGAGTGTCGGACGGTCACGAGTAACCCTCATCGTCAGGGTGCCTGCCAGTAGGCACTGATTGCCAGTTCGACCCTCAGACGGTTGGGCTCCACTCGTGCTGCTGTCGTCCTGACCGGCGCTGTGCCGTCCGGATCGATCACGGTCATCTGCTCGATCACCAGCAGGGGCTGGGCGGACTCCGCCGCGACAAGTATGCGGGTCAGCGCTGCCACATCTGCTTCGAACGTAACCCGCAGCGGCAATCTGGTCAGCCCGTCGGCTTCAGACGGGCTGGCCGGCTGGCTGCTGACGATAGTGCCGCCGCTGGCGGCGATCACCTGTGTAACCTTGCTTTGGGCTTGCGCCGCTGCAATAACCGCCTGCGGCGCCTGGTAGAGCAGGTTCTCGCCTGCTTCACTGCCTGCCGGACCTGCGACGCCGGCGCCTTCAGCGATCAGACGCGCCAGTATCCGGCGTTCGTGATCCAGGGCCGCCGCGCGCGCGGCAAAAACTTTCTGCTGACCGGCGAGATGACCGGCAACCAGGCTGGTCGTGACCAGGAGCAGCAGTGCCAGTATGGCGAATGCCGCAACGCGCTTTGCCGCGGCCTGCCCGGGCCTGGTCATGGGGCCACCCCGAGGTAGGAGAGCTGCATGCTAAAATAGTCGCGGCTGTCTCCCTGATTCCGGGACACCGGCGCCACGAAACGCACCCCCTCGAATGCGGGCGCCTGCTCTATGACTTGCAGGAGTTTCGGGGCGTCGACAGTGAAGCCTCTGAGGTCGACGACGGCACCGTTGCGGCGCAACTCGACGATCTGGGCATCTTCCGGCAACGTCACGGTCAGGGCCTGCAGCAGGCCGATGCTCGAGCGCGCGGTCGCATCAGCCCGGAGTTCCATAGGCCGATCCGCGAGCATCCGGTCGCGCCGCCGCGCTGCCGCTTCGGCAGCTTGCGGCCTCAAGGCCGCGATGGTCTCTTCCAGTTGATGGAGCGTTTGCCGCTGGCGATATGACCATGCGGCATCCGCGCATCCAAGCGCCCCGATCAGCAGCCCGACGGCGACGATGCGATGCTTCAGCGCGCTCGACGACCTGACCCGCGCAACTTCCAGAAGTTCGAACCGTCGCACGCCAGCCACCGGCGCGTCACCGGCGATCGCGAGCGAGGTCGCTGGGCGGCCCCGCGATGCCAGGAGGGCGGCAACGGTCTCGCGGGGAACGGCGGCCAGCTCCGCTTCGATCAGCCTCGATGTGGGTGATCGCCCGATCACCCTGACGTCCCAATAAATGTCCTCGTCACGAAACGGCGTCAGCCGGTTGATGAGCAAGGCCGAGGTTTTACGCAGGCGAATGAATGCGGCGACCGGCAGTTCGAAGCGCCGCGTGAACACCATCGCCGGGTCGATTTCGCAGGCGGAGGCATCAGGGAGACGGCGGGCATCGCGAGAATGAATACCCAGCCCGCCAAGCCACCAGCGCCAGAGGAGGAGCAGGGTGAACTGGGCCTCTGATAACCATCCGAGAAGACGCCCCAACAGGATCACAAGCGGTGTGCCCCCAACACATGCGATATGAACTATACTACCGCCAGTTGCTGGCAAGCCAAAGCGTCACCGCATGGGCCAAGACAAATTCCGCCGTTGCTGGTGCCAAGACACCGATTGCGACCCGGCGAAACTCGCCCGTGCGCCTGCGCGAAACAAGAGCGAAACGGGGGACAGGCCGCATTCGTTCATCGCCCATCTCTACCCGTGCCTGCGTCGTCGACTTGAAGGCCCGGCTGAGCCGCTGCCTCGTCTCTTGGGTCATGCGTTCTCCGCGCCGAGAACTGTCCCTTATTCTCGTGTCTCGATGAAGGGGGTCACTCCACCCCTATTTTCCCCTTCCTGGCCGAGACCAACGACAACCCAAAACCGTTCACCTGGACCGCCGACCCTAACAAAATAATCGCTGCCGTCAGGCGCGGGCACCAAGTGTTAGATTCTATCCACAAGCAGGCTATGACAAGCTAACGCTGATTGGCGTGCCTGGCAGCAACCCCTTCGACTTCGCAATGAGTTGACCTACAAGGTGCCAATAAACATCAATACCAGACAGCTCTAAGTTGTTTAATTCATCTGCCCCGCCAAGGAACAACGGCTTTTTGTACCCCACACATTGTACATATTGAGGAGCAACCCCGCCGCTATCTAGCCAGCGTTGATGGAAATCGCTAGCAAGCGCGGCGTCTTTGTATTCGATCAGTTCTTCGTCATGGAATGATGCGATGTTGCATGGCATTTCCAATGCTTCTCCCGTGCCAGGCTCCAACATAACAACGCCGGGTTGACCGCCCTCAGACCGCTCAGGATCGACCGCGAACACTCGCCCTAGCCAGTCAAAGCCGAAGCAGGTGATCCGACCCCCAAAGTGGGGAAAGGCAACCGCAACTCGAGCATTCCACGCGTTCACATCCGATGCCCGGATCACCCGGTAAAGCCCGCGCTCGAAGGAGCCACCTCCCAGCTGATCGATCAGATTGCCCCAACCCACCACCGACGAGGGCGATGCATTTCCGCCCCGACCGACCGAGAGAGCCGCATCCTTGGCAAAGATTCTTTGGAACATTTCGAACATCATCGGTTCCTAATTGTAACCTTGTTAATGACGGTCCCCGGCAATAGATTCTTAATCCTCTGTTGTATTTGCGCGCCCAGACTACGGTTCACACTGGAATTCAAGGGCCACATATTCGATAGCGTATCAAAACCACCGAGCTGCAAATCAATCGCGTGATCGATATCGTTGCCCGCAGGAATCTGATTTCCAGCACTTCTATACCTGCTGGCGGCGGACGTGCCTGAGCGCGTTGCCTGGCTCACTATCGTATCGCCTTCCGTTAATATCTGGACTTTTAGGTCAGCCTCCGCTCGTTGAGCGGCTGACCATCCTGGCTTGTAGGTGAGTGTGAGGTCAACGCCTTCTCGCTCTGCGGCGCGAGCCCCCTGACTGGCCGCATCCTCCCCTCCTCTAACAACAGGCCCCGCAATTCGTGAAAGCCCGAACAATCCAGCCCCTACCACAGCATCCTGGGCCATGTTGCCGATGGTAATTTCTTCACCCATCAATGCGCGGGTAGTCGCACCGCCAGCGACCCCGCCGGCCACCGCTCCGACACCCGCTTGGACAGCGAGACTTCCTCCCAAGGTAAGCCCGGCCATCCCGCCGGAGACAGCTCCTCCAACGCCCGCGGCACCGACCTGGCCCCAGCTTGTTACACTGCCGTCATTCCACACTTGAATTCCGATATCGACAGCGGCCCCGACGACAAAGCCACCAACAGCCCCAATACCACCTGCTATGAAATTAAAAATATGCCCGTTGGGGTCCGACTTGTTGACGGGGTCGTTGTCGGCATAGGCGTAGCGGTTGGTGCCGACGCCGGGGATGGTGGGGTCGAGGGTATCGGGCGAGACGAACCTGCCGATGACCGGGTCGTAGTAGCGGGCGTGGAGGTAGATCAGCCCGGTCTCGGGGTCGTGGCGCTCGCCGATGAAGCCCTTGGCGTCGCCCAGCGGGGCGCGGGGCTGGCCGTAGGGCGCATAGATCGGCCGCTCCTCCACGGCGCCGCCGGCATCGGTGGCCAGGCGGATCGAGGCCAGGTGGTCGCGGTGGGCCCAGACGATCTCGGTCGTGGTGGTGGCCCCGACGGTCTTCGTCACCCGGCGGGCGTCGGGATGGACATAGTCGGTCCAGGTCTGTTCCCGGATCCAGGTCCCGCCGATGCACACCGGCTTGTCCACCCCCTCCACGTCGTTGCCCAGGGTCAGGGTGGTCATCGCCTGGCTGCCGGCGCAGGCGGCGTCGGTGACGGTCCTGATCTTGCGCACGCGCTCACCGTCGGGGCCATAGCCGAAGCTCACCGTCGCGCCGCCCATGGCGATCGAAGACGGCCGGTTGGCACCGTCCCAGGTGAAGGCGCGGCCGCGCCCGGTGAGCATGTTGCCGGCGGCATCATGAGTCAGGGCGACCCCGTTGATCGCAGTCGGCGCATGGGGCCGGGGCGCGGTGCCGGCGGGATAGGCATAGCTGCCCACGCCGGTGGCCGAGGTGATGTTGCCGCCGATGTCGTAGGTGAAGGCCTGGTCGTAGGTGTCGGTGGGATTGTCGGCCAGGATCAGCCGGTCGAGGTCGTCGTAGGTGTAGGTCCAATCATCGGCGCCGCCCGTTGTGTCCATCTTGGTAATCCGCCCCGCGGCGTCGCGGGTATAGGTCGCCTCGTAGAGGGTGGCGGGGCCCTTGGCGGTCACCACCTTGTCCAGCCAGCCGCGCTTGGCACTGTAGGTGAAGGTGGTAGTGACCCCGTTGGCATAGGCCGCCACCGCCGTGCGTCCTGCGGCGTCGTAGGTCAGGCTGTTGATGAAGCCGGGGATGGTCTTCAACCGGCCGGCCTCGTCGTAGAGCCAGCCGCCGATGACGACCCCGTCGGGCGAACCGCGTGCCATCACCTGGCCATCGGTGTAATGGTCCGTGGCCAGGCTGACCGTCGCCGCCGGGTAGGTGGTGCAGGTCACCGTGTCGGCCGGGGCGGGCAGCGTCCAGCGCCGCAGCCGGAGCTGCCCGGCGGCACTGTAGGAGAAGCACTGGCGCGCGACGCCGTTCACCTGCCGGGTCAGCCGGCCGATGTTGTAGTGGGAGGGCACCGGCTCGTCGTAAAAGGACTTGATGGTCTCGTCGACCACCCCGCCCGACCGGGTCACGATCTTGCTGGTAACCCGGGACAGCGCGTCATAGGTCAGGTCCGTCACCGTGAGGCGGGCATCCTTTTGCTGGATCAGGCGCCCGGCCAGGTCATAGGTGTAGGTCCAGGTCCCCAGGTCGGGATCGACCGCCTTGGTGCGCCACCCCGCCTTGTTATAGGTGTAGCTCCACTGCGCCCCCAGCGGGTCGGTGACCCCGACGAGTTGCCCCAGCAGGTCCCATTGGTAGTTGGTGCGCACCGCGCCGCCGTTGAGGAAGCGGACCAGGGCGACTTGCCGGCCGCGAACGTCAAAGTGGGCGACCGTCGGGTGGCCCAGCGGATCGTAGGTGATCACCCGCCGGAAGGCACCAACCACGGTGCTGACGTCAAAGCCCACATTGATCACGGCGTTGTCCGGCAGCTTGGTCTGGATCACGCGGTTCAGCGCATCGAATTTGTAGGTCGTGGTCTGGCTGGTCGCCCCCGCGAAGTAAGGCAAGGTCTCGGTGACCACATTGCCGCGGCCGTCATAGCTCTTCCTGATGTAGACATCCTGCCCGGCGACGGCACCTTCCACGACGGTCTGCCAGGGCCGGCCGAAGCCGTCGAAGTAGACCTTTGACCACAAGTCGCCCGCACTGTTGTTGGGCGCCGGGCCGGCCAGGCGCAGGTGCTGCGAGGCCGGCGTTCCCAGGCCGGCATAGGCCCAGGTGGTGAATTGCCCGCCGGGCTTCACGACCTGGGTCGGCCGGCACAGCTTGTCGTAGGTCCAGGTGGTCGTCAGGCCGTTCACGTCGACCGAGGTTGACGGTTTCTGGCAGACTCCGGCCCAGGTCCCGGTCGCTACATGGCCCAGGGCATTGACGGTCCGGGTCAGGAACTGGTGGTAGGCCGCATCATAGGTGAAGGCGGTGACATTGCCGACTTCGTCGGTTGCCGTCAGGACATTGCCGTAGCTGTCATAGGTCCTGAGCTTGGTCGGATAGGCGCTGTCGAGAAGGACCCGTTCCTCGCGGGTTATATCCCCCCTGGTCGGCGCGGTGCTGTAGGCGCCGGCGCCGTCATAGAAGTAGCGGGTCTCGGCCAGGTAGGTGCCGGCGCTGCCGTCCGGATTGATCGGCGAGATCTGCTGCCGGTTGGGCAGGCTGACGATATAGGCGCTGGTATTGGGGGTGAAATAGAAGAAGGTCCCGCGCTCGTCGCCGGTGACATCGAGGTCACCCTTCTCGATCACCGAGGCGACCACGCCATAGGGGTTGAAGGTCCGCTCCTCGCGGGCCCTCTTCACCGTCGTGCCGTAGACGTCGTGGCTCTCGCTCGCGGTGTTCAGGGCGGTAAACGGCGCCGCCGCATCGTTGACGGTGTAGGTCTCGATCTGCCGGCTCAGCACGGTGCCGGCACCGTTCTTCACCTCGATCTGCAACGGCGCGCCGGCCGCGGCCAGCGACTGGCTGAAAGTGATGTCCACCGTTGGGCAGGCGATCTCGCCCACCGTGCAGGGCAGCTTTGCCGTCAGCCCGGCGAAGCCTAGAAACCGCCGCTCCGCCGCATGGTACCGGCCGCCCCGGTAACTGTACTCGGTACGGGCCACCCCGCCCCGGCCGTCCTCCTCGACGATCGCCGATACCGTCTGCTTGACGAACGGCATCTTTGTCCCCGCCGTCAGACCCCAGGCAGACGACGGCGTATATTCGATACGTGTCACGCCGCCCAATGGGCTCTTGATCGTCGTCAGCAAGTCCGGGATGGGACCCGTAGCGTAGAGAACCTGGCCATTGGAGAAATCAGAGTAAACATAGGGATATTCGGAATCAGCCTTGATGATATCCAGCTTTCCGTCGCCGTTGAAATCCGCGAATGTCGCGAGCCCCATGGACAGGAATTCAATTTTCTCCCAAGTTCCGCCGCCGCGGCTGAAAAATATTTCGGTCGGAAACGAATAGGTTCCAGATGTTCTCAAATTAACCAGATCAGACCGGCCATCCCCGTCGATATCCATGAGGGCGCTGTGGCAAAATCTTGGCCACCAGCCACCATACCACTGAAATCGTCCACATTCGATTGACGGCTGAATTGTCCCAGAGAAAATTAGCGACTTTCCATCGGTGTAAAAAAGATCCAACGGCGAAGCTTCTTCCAGATCATCGCCCTCATGATGATACAAACGAACCAGGTCAGACTGCCCGTCACCATTGATGTCACCCATGATATCGGTGCCATGGAAGTTCTTCGCTGGATCCGCAATATAGCTGAAATCAAAACGGAAATTTCCGTGATCCAGTGTGAACCTTTTTGCCTGGTAATTCTTCGAGTCCTCACCGACTTGGGATTGCATATTTAGTTCTGGATTTCCATCGCCATTAAAATCCGAAGGCAAATACGGGACTTTCAACACCGAAGTCCCGGTAAAGCCTTCAATGTCGGTATCACTAACAGAATAAGCGTATCCGCTAAATTTATAGATCTTTCTGTTGTTGATGCTGACCACATCATCTTTACCGTCTCTATCAAAATCATCAATTGCCAGGTTATATGCGGCGTACCCTTCATTCGCCGCAATATCATCCAGTTCAACTTTATGGAAAGAATACTTGTTTTCGGCAACGTCATATTCGGTGAAATAAATGAACAATCCATTATCGTAGAAAACAGTTACATCTGATTTTCCATCTCCATTAAAATCATGCGCACTGACCCCGTAACTCGGATATGTGAAATTTGATGGAGAAGAGTAGAGCGAAGCGTGACAATATATTGTTTCACCTGGAGGTGTGGCAACATTGCCAACTTTTGACGCTACATTGATCACTTCGCCGCTGAACGAATTTCCTTCTGAAATATGAATTTCAATTTTGCAGGTTGTATTCAAGACGTGCTGTAAATTTGTGACCGTCATCACATCGCTTTTGCCGTCACCATTGAAGTCGCCGGGAATATCGAAGGAAAGGTTATACGGCGGGTCGCTGTTGTGTATGGCGGCGCCTGCGGTGAATGCCACTTCCGAGTCCGTGTAAGCAAAGGTCGTGGGCGGCAGACTGGTACCCGAAACAACGCCGGTGGTCGCGTTGACCGTCCAGTCGGTACCGAATTGCTGCACCGAAACGAGGCGCTGCAGGCCCGTCGACGGACTTGCCTGGTAGGAGAGTGCATAGGCTCGGACCTTCGCCCCGCTGGTGCGGATCTCGATCCGCTGGAGGATGCGATCGAGCTTGGCCAGCCCCCGGCCCGTCGCTACCGTCTGATACGCCGGGTGATCGCCGAGGACGAAGCTGATTTCGGTCCCGTTGTAGGTGATCGTCGATGGATAGCACACCGGCAAGGTCCGGCAGGTGTAACTGTAGGTGACCTTATTGTTGTGCGGATCGATCACCTCCGCCAGCAACCACCGATAGCTGTTGCTGATCAAGGCGGGAACCGGATCGATTGCAATGGGATCTGTCACGGTGCCCCAGATGGACACGGGCTTGTAGATCGATTTCGTGCCGTTCTGCGCCGTCACCGTCCAGGCATTGCTTGCGAAATTGATCCGCTGGTAGCTTTCCCGCCGCGTCGCATGCGTGCCGCCCGTCGAGCAACTCGGGCTCACGACCCCGGTCACGCAGGCAACCAAACGCTCCCCGTTCAACTGATACTCGTCATTGGCATCGAAACGCGGCGTCCCGTTCACCGGCGCTGTCCGCACAATGTCCGAGACCCCGGCCAGCGACCAGCCGACACCCAGTAGCGCTGCGTTCAGGCCGCCCGCCCGCAAGCCGGCACTCGAATTGTACTGTAGCGACAATTGGGGCTCGAGCCCGTGGAACACCGGGACGGCAATCGCCACGGATTCGTTGAAATCGCCCATGGCGAAGCTCTCGGGCTTGCGCGGCTTGTATTCATAGAAGCTCGCCGTCGGCCGGGCCTGCATATCGCTCCCGGGGTCATCGGCGCTCGGGGCTGCGGCGGCCATCGCCGCCGCGGCTGGAGCAGATTCGTCTGTCGATTCCGCTTCGGGTTTTGCTTCGTCCTGTGTCGGCGCGGCCGCCGCTTCGCCGGCCTCGGTCGTAGCAGCCTGGTCCAGAACAGGCACCTCGACCACCGTTGGCGGTGCAACTGCCGATTCCGCCGCGGTGGCAGGTCCCGTGGTGGCGCTTTCCCCCTCCGCCCACGCTGGCGGTGCGATGGTCAGCCAGAAGAGGGCCAAGGCAACCCCCGAATTGCGCGCAAACCCCAGCTTCAGCGCACCACGATGCGCTGTACCGTCAAGCCCCTGCCCCATAAAGCACCCAATCAAGTTGCCCGAATACCTAGAGGGTATTTCTGATATACAACCTAAGCAAAGGGAAAATTGTTGCACTTCTCCAACAACGCTAGGAAACTCAAGGCGCAGGCAACAGTATGGTTGCGTTCCTTTCCCGCCCAGGTTCGCATCTGGCAGTCATATTCAATACAAGGCCCCGCAATGGCCCGACCCGAAGCGAATGGCGGCTTTAGCCTCGTCGAACTGCTCGTCGTCCTGGTGCTCCTTGGCCTCATCGGGGTCCTTACGGCTGGGAGCCTCCGCTTCGGCCAGCGGGTTTGGGAAGGTGTCGCTGCGAACAGCGAACAAGCCCAAGCAGCCCGGCAGACATTGGAGCAGGTAAGGGCCGTCATCGCCGGCGCGGTGCCCGTCTGGCTCGACCCCAAGGGGATACGAGGCGGGTTTGATGGCGAAGCCGATCACCTGTCTCTTCGTGGCCAGGGCCCTGACGGGCTTGCCAGCTATCAACTGGCCATCGGCAGCGATGGAATGTCCCGAAACACACTGACGATAAAATCGGTATCCCTGCTTGGGCCTGGCGGCGTGGAGACGAGAGCCTCCGCAGGGGAAATCCGGGCAGTCGCCTTCGCTTACCGCGCCGATGAAATCAAGCCCGGCCAATGGCTCTCCCGTTGGAAGCCGGAATGGCCGCTGCCTGATCTTGTTCGCCTGCGCTTTGCTGGGGAGACGCCCGACCTGATTATCCGTGTTGCGATTACACATCGCTCACCGTGCGCCGTCATACCGTCACCGTCTGGATGTCCTCAAGAACACGGGCCCAATCAGTGAGGCATTTTTGACAAAATTGGCAAAAAGACGGCCCGCCAGGGGGTCAAGCGAACGTGGCGTCGCACTGCTGATCGTTGTCGTAACGTTGGCCGTTATGTCTCTTATCGCTGCCGGCGTTATGGCCATCGTGCGGCAGGATCTGCTCGTGGTGCGCCGCGAGGCGGAGCGACTGGCAGCCGATGGCGCCATGGAAGGGGCGATGTGGACCGCTGCCAGCCGCCTGCTCGAAGCCACGGACCAAGCCGCGCTGGTGCAAGTGGCCACAAGCGGCACGGATATCATCGTGGGCAGTGTGACCGTTCGCACCCGGGTCCGCTTGGAGTCGGCAAAGCTCGACCTCAACCTCGCCGATGAAGAACAGTTCACCGCGGTGCTGCGCGCAGCGGGCGCTGGCGACGGGCAAGCCAAGGCCCTCGCCGCCGCGATCGCCGATTGGCGTGACCCCGACGATGAGGTCAGAAACGGCGGCGCGGAGCGCGAACAA
The DNA here is from genome assembly GCF_003590945.1 of Oleomonas cavernae. Taxonomy (NCBI): domain Bacteria; kingdom Pseudomonadati; phylum Pseudomonadota; class Alphaproteobacteria; order Acetobacterales; family Acetobacteraceae; genus Oleomonas; species Oleomonas cavernae. The sequence goes on from NZ_QYUK01000016.1 coordinate 457,432, forward strand.
TATGCGGCGCAGGGACACCAGGACATGCCACCCAACCGTCCTTTCCTTGATGTCAGCGAGCTTCAGGCCGTCACTGGAATGCCGCCGCAACTCTATGCGTGTCTTCGGCCTTACCTCACACTCTATACAGATGGCCTCAGGGCTGATGCAGCCGATCTGATGCCCATGCTGCGCGAGGCCTTTCAATCGCCGACGGGAGCGACAATGGGCAGCGTCTCCGCGGCCCTTCCCCGGCGCGCAGCACTCGCTATCGAAACACGGATCGCCGACGGCGATGGTACGGACCGATACGCACGACAATGGATCATCCGCCTAACCGATCGGCGGGTTCGGCCCATCGAAATCCTCGACCGGCGCGACTTAGGCCCCATCGAGACGGCGGCCGAGGCGGCTTGCCCGCCGGGCCTGAGCCCGGTACGGCCGTGACGGGGTGTCTGCGCCAATGCCGGATCTGTGGACACAGGTAATGCCGGTGGTAGCCGCCCCTTCATCGGCAGTTTCCTGTCGGTGCTGGCGGTGCGCCTACCGGAGGGTCGCGGGGTGGTGGCCGGACGCTCCGCCTGTCCCGCCTGCGGCGCGGCGCTGCGTGCCCGCGATCTGGTGCCGGTGCTGAGCTTTGCCGTGCTGCGCGGGCGCTGCCGCGATTGCGGCGGGGCGATCTCGCCGCTCTATCCCGCCCTGGAACTGGGGGCTTTGGGGCTCGCGCTGTGGTCGCTCGCCGCCGTGCCGGGGCCGATAGTGTGGTGGAGCTGCCTGCTGGGCTGGGCCTTGCTGGCGCTGGCGGCGATCGACCTGCGCTGCTGGCGCCTGCCGGATGTCCTTACCCTGCCCTTGGGCGCCGCGGGGCTGGTTTTTGCAGAGTTGATGCTGCCCGGGCGCTTGGGCGAGCAGCTGATCGGCGCCGTGGCCGGGTTCGGCCTGATCTTCGCGGTCGATCTCGTCTACCAGCACTGGCGCGGGCGCATCGGGCTGGGCCGGGGCGACGCCAAGCTGCTGGCGGCCGGCGGCGCCTGGGTCGGCTGGGCGGGATCGGCGGGATCGTCCTGGTCGCGGCGCTGTCGGCCCTGGCCGGGGTCCTTGTCCTGCGCTGGCGCGGGGTCGTGGTGCGGGCCGATACGGCCTTGCCCTTCGGGCCGGCGCTGTGCCTGGGCATCTGGCTCACCTGGCTCTATGGGCCACTGCTGATCGGCTGAATTGCATTGCACGCGGGCGCCTGATCGCCACAATCTACGCGGGCACCAAGGATACAGAGTCGTGGCGTTGCGGGAGACACAGCCAGAGCCGCCGATTGACCTCGAGGCCGCCGTCCTGGCGCGCCTTATGGGCGAAGGCCATCTCGACGACGACGCGGTCGAACGGCTGCGCCGGGTGCGGGCGCGCAGCCCCATCGCCCTGGTTGACGCCCTCACCCAACTAGGCCTGATGGCCGAGCGCGACCTGGCCCGCCATCTGGCCCACCTGCTCAATCTGGGCTCGCCGATGCCGCCCGCCTGCCCGGCGAGCCGGTGGCTGCCGACCGGATCAGCGCCTATTTCCTGCGCGAACGCCGGGCCGTGCCCGTGGCCCTGGACGACGAGACGCTGACCGTCGCGGTGGTCGATCCCTTCGATGCCACCGTGGTGGACGGCCTGCGCCTGGCCGCCCGCCGCCGCGTGGCGGTGGAGGTTGCGACCGCCAGCGATATCGAGGAGGCGCTGGCCCGCCTCTATGCGGCCCCGGGGCAGCGGCCGGCACCATCGACGGCGACACCACTGAACTCGACCTCGCCCAATTGCGTGAGCGGGCCAGCGACGCGCCGGTGATCCGCCTGGTCGATGCCCTGGTCTCGCGCGCGGTGGAGGCGCGGGCCTCGGACATCCACCTGCAACCGCTGGAGCGGCGCCTGCGCGTGCGCCTGCGCATCGACGGCGTGTTGCGCGATTTCGATCCGGTGCCGATCGATTTGGCCCCCGCGATCACCTCGCGGCTCAAGATCCTGTCGGGCCTCGACATTGCCGAGCGGCGCCTGCCCCAGGACGGCAGCGTGAAGCTGGTGGTGCGCGGGCGCGAGATCGACCTGCGCATCGCCATCGCCCCCACGGTGAACGGCGAGGCCGCGGTGGTGCGCATTCTCGATCGCGGCCAGGTCACCCTGGACATCGCCGCCCTGGGCTTCGACGGCCCGGTGCGGGCCAGGCTGCTGCACCTGCTGGAGCGGCCCAACGGCATCCTGCTGGTCACCGGGCCGACCGGCAGCGGCAAGTCGACCACGCTCTATGCCGCCCTGCACCACCTCAACGGCCCGGAGCGCAACATCATCACGGTCGAGGATCCGGTCGAAAACAAGGTCGAGGGCATCGCCCAGATCCAGGTGAAGCCCGAGATCGGCCTGAGCTTCGCCCGGGTGCTGCGCTCGGTCCTGCGCCATGATCCGGACGTGATCATGGTGGGCGAGATCCGCGATCCCGAAACCGCGCAGATCGCCACCCAGGCCGCGCTCACCGGCCACCTGGTGCTGGCCACCCTGCACACCAACAGCGCCGCCGCCGCGGTCACCCGCCTGCTCGACATGGGGGTGGAAAACTATCTCATCGCCTCGACCGTCACCGGCGTGCTGGCGCAGCGCCTGGTGCGCGTGCTGTGCCCCGCCTGCAAGGCACCGGCCGACCAGGGCTTCCGTCCCGTCGGCTGCGGCCAATGCGCCAACACCGGCTATCACGGCCGCATCGCCATCCACGAGTTGCTGACCATGAGCGAGCGGGTGCGCCGGGCGGTGGTGGCCAAGGCGACCGCGGGCGAGATCGAGGCCATCGCCCGTGACGAGGGCATGGAGAGCCTGAACGACTGCGGCCGGCGGCTGGTGGCCGCCGGCGTGACGTCGCGCGCCGAAGTCGAGCGTGTCGCGATCGAGGATGTCTGACGATGAAACGATGCTGGTCGCAATACCGGGCAACGCGGGACCGGCACGGCGAGGCGGGCTTCACCCTGGTCGAGCTTCTGGTGGTGCTGGCGATCCTGGGGCTGCTGGTCGCCATCGCGGTGCCCCGCGTCATCGGCTACCTCGAAGGCTCGAAGGTCAAGACCGCGGAAATTCAATTGGCGCAGATCGAGTCGGCACTCGACCTCTACCGCCTCGACCTCGGCGACTTCCCCAGCGAAGCCCAAGGCCTCAAGGCCCTGGTCGAAAAGCCCGACGGCGCCCGCATCTGGAACGGCCCCTATCTGAGCCGCGCCGATGGCGTGATCGACCCCTGGGGCAAGGCGTATTTCTACAAACGTACGGCGGGATCAAAAGACTACAGGGTCTACTCGCTGGGGGCCGATGGCACCGAAGGCGGGGAGGCGGATGCTGCCGATATCTACGGATCAGCACTTCGCGGATGAGTCTATCTCTTTCTGAAATCAAGGTTCCTGCCAGCTGCTGGCATAAAGCCTGATCGTCACGACGCTCGCCAAGACTGAATCATCAGGCGCCGGTGCCAGCACATCGATCTCTATTCGGCGCAGCTCAACCCTCGCCCCCTCAGGAACGGGCTCGGCAAGTGTCACCTGTCGACGCCATCTGAGACGGCCCTTTGCCTCCCCTTCGAAACGGCCAAGAGCCGCGACCTCCCGCAACCCGACAGATTCGAGCAGCGATCGTGCCAGCATGAGGGCGTTTTCACGGCGTGCGCCCTGCCGAGACATGGCAGCGCTGGTCCCGAGGGATTGGAACAGGGCGACGCCAAGAACGGCAAGAATGGTGAACGCGACAAGGGCCTCGACGATGGTGAAGCCTTGCTCGCCCTTGCCCGTCGGGCGCGTATTCACAGCGCAAACTCGTTGGCTGCCAGCAGGCCCCCCACAACGCCCGCCATCAGTCCCGCAACGAGGCCGCCCAGGATCAAGGTAATGGCCGGCGGCAACAGGGTGGAGATCCGGTCCAGGGTGTGGCCGACCTCAACATCCAGGGTTCGCGCCGCTTCCTTCAGCATAGGCCCCAGGCGCCCTGTCTCCTCGCCGACAGCGGCCAGTTCGACCACGGCCGGCGGCATCAGGCCGGTTTCAGCCAGCGCCGGCCCCAGGCGACCGCCCCGCCGCACCTGATCGACCGCCACTCGCAACCGTGCCTGCATCGCGCCGTTGTGGATCGCCACGGCCGCCGCGGCCAGCGCACGGTCAAGCGACAATCCGCCGACCACGAGAGTTGCCAGGGTATGGCAGAAGCGAGCGGCGGCCGTGCGTCGCGGCAACCCGAACAGGAAATTCTGGCCCATGGCCAGACCGTCCATGCCAGCTTTAAAGGCGGGCAATCGCAAGGCGATCAGAAAGCCGACCCCGGCCACGACGAGCAAGATGCCGATCAACTCACCCCAGTCACGGAACAGGTGCCCGAGCGCCAGCACGACTCTGGTGGCCACGGGCAGCTGGGCACCGCCGCCAGCAAACAACGGCTCCAGACGCGGCAGGACCACGCCGAAGATCACCGTCATGGCGCCGGTCATGACCAGCAGCAAAATCGCCGGATAGGTGAGCATTGAGATCAGCCGCCGCTGAGTGGCCAGATCGCGCTCCACCCACTCGACCAGTTGGTCCAGCATGTCGGCCAGCCGGCCGCCGGCCTCGCCCGCGGCGACCGCGCCGCGCAGGGTCTCGGGAAACAGCGCCGGCGCATCCGCCATGGCATCCGACAAGGAGCGGCCGGCCCGCACGGCGACCAGCATCCGCTCGATAACGGGCGCATAGCGCGGCCGTGCCAATTTATGCACAACGCCCAGCGACTGAACCACAGTCAACCCGGCGCCCATCAAGGTTGCCAAGTTGCGCAGCACGACCAGCGTCTCTGCCGTTGGCCGATCGGAAGCCGAACCCATGAACCACGGACGATTCGCCTCGCCGCCGCCCGTCGCCGAGACGCGGATAGGGACCAGCCCTTGCACTATTAGGCGCTCAACAGCCTCCTCCCGCGAAACAGCAGTAAGCTGTCCGACCTTGGTGCCACCGTCCCGGTCTACCGCTTCATAGCGGAATGCGGTCATGATCATCCTTGGATTGCAGGACTCAGAGCGATACCCTGACACGGAGTGCGATCTGATGACCAGCACCTCCGTGTCCGGCGCACCTCCTTGCTGAGTGCTAGCAATGCGCGAGTCGGACTCCATTGTCGCCGACCGCGATACTCCCTGACCGTGGTCAGCGACAACGGGGCAGAACTGACCTCGACGGCCATTCCGAGCTGGTCGCTGGAGCGCTGTATCGAATGACAGTACATTAGCTGGAAGCAGTTCGCCGCGGCCTCCGAAACGTCCGCAATGCATGGCGTACCGCCCGATGTGTAGCGCCAGACAGACCGAGGCGGCTGGTTAACCGTGAAGGGCACCCCTCTCGACCTCTGGTTTCCGATCAAAATTGAAAGGCGAGTGAGAACTCGACATTGTCCATTTGCTGGCCGAGACCGATGATGCCTTGCTCCGGGTCTGCCTCGAAATGCGTGACCTCGATCCGCGGACGCCAATTGTCGCCGAAGTAGTTGAAGTCCACGCGCTGTCGCACACCCCATGCCTGGTTCTGGAAGTCATACAGGCCCAGAATCTCGACCGCGAGCTTGCCGTCATCGAAATTGTGGCTGAGAAGGAGGGTCGCGTAGTTCTGGACCGGGTGAAGCTTGGCGGCATAGGGGGCCTGGAACAGCAGATCCTCGCCGTTCGGCGTGATGACGGTGAACAGCTGGACACTGGTGAAGACACTCGTGTCCTGCCCCTCCCAGAAGGGCAGCCACAGGAAATAGTCGGCACCGATCATGAAGGAGATCTGGTCCCGCTTTGTCACGCTGCGTGACGGATCGACGATCAGCGCAGCGCTCCCTTCCACTTCGTCGCCGAACATCGTGACGGTGCGCGATCGATTGAAGGGCTTGTCGAATTCATAACTGAACTCGGCGCGTAACACCGGTGTAATCTCCTTCGGCCCCATCGGCAACTCGGCCATGTCGCGGGTATAGCTGGCGCCGACCAGTTTGCGGCGATAGCGATAGTCCAGATCGAATTGCACATTGACGGAACACAGAGGACCGGCACCGCCCGGGCAGCCCAAAATCGCCTGGGCTCCTTCGGCCGTTGGACTGCCGGAACCAAGATAGGGAATGTAGGCACCCTGGACGACGGCCTCGGTGATCTCGCTGCCGAGCGGAACCGTTACCATTGCATTCCCGCCGTCGTTCAGGGCATTGCCGACAACGACGGTGGCCCCTGCCAACTTGATAATTGGCAGTTCCTGATAGGCATAGAGTGCGTTGAGCGTCGCTTCGCCCCCTAAAACCTCGAACTTGAAGCGCGCACCGAGTGTCGGTTCTTCAAAGCCGAACCGATCGGGCTCCCGATCCGTCAGATGCGCCCCCACGAACGGGATCCCGGCACCCGATGCCTTGTCCGCCAGGAGGGGAAACGGCAGACCATACAGGCCGCCCGAGGTGGCATCGTCGGGCGTCGGGTTGTTGATGATGAACCGGTCGCGATGGTACTCCGGCATATAGATAAGCTCGAGCTTGGGCGCACGGATGCCCACCGCCTCAAAGGCGTCGCCCAGGCCCAACCTGGCGAGATCGATATCGCCTGCCACCATCCAGCTCGCGATACGGCTCTCATCAGGGTCACCGAGAATAAATTTCTGTCGCAGATCCTGTGCATGCAGCACGTCGAGCAGGCGGATACCGTCGGACTGGCCCCATGCCCTGACGAACTTGCCGACTTTCAGGGCGTACAGGTTTTCCGGGTCGGTGAACTTGACGGCCGCCTCGTGAATCACCTCGTCGTTGAAGTCGGAGAGGAATCGGTTCTGGCTGTCGCTGCTGCCGAATGGATCGTGAGCAGGGCTGGGCAACGGACCGGCGGGCCGGCCAGCGCCCCGCTCGTTGAGGTGATAGGCAAACCTGTCGGTAAAACCGGGCGAGGCATAATCCTGAAGGCCAGGTGCGGTCAGATCACCCCCCAGATCCGAATACCAATCGCCGCGCAGCCAAAAATCCCCGGTCACCGTGACATTGTCATGCGGCCGCCAGCTGGTGCTGAGCTCGACCAGATAATTCATCTGTCCGATTTCGGCGCCGCCGCCAACCTGGCTCTTGTCATAGGCGACGGCCACCCCCTGCTTCACGCGGCCCCCGACGGTAAAGTCATCGCCGATGGTGACCTCGGCCCGCGCGCAAGGTGATAGCCCCGCGATCAGCGCCAGGGCACTCGTGGCCACGAACAACTTTTTCATCGTTTCCCCCAATTTTAACGCGATCACAACACGACACCTGAATGCCAGTGTAATCGATTGGATATCAGCAGCCTGACATCATTTCATTCGGGATCAGTTACGCCCACATCGGACGCATTTTCAACGAAACAGAATGGTTAATGCTGCCGAAATTTGTCTTATGCTGCTGGGGAATAGATAGAACCTGTAGCGGTCCTGAGAACTCTTGCGTGCCTTTGGGCGAAGCAAAAAAATGCCCGTGCAAGCGAAGATAATTTTCGCTTGCACGGGCAGTTGAACACCGGTCGAGGAGAGTGGAGTAACCGGTGCGAATACGTGCTTGCCGGACTAGGGCCGTTCCAGCACCATGGCGATACCCTGACCGACGCCGATGCACATGGTGCACAGGGCCCGCCGGGCATCGCGCAGGCCCAGTTCGATCGCGGCGGTCAGCGCGAGACGGGCACCGCTCATGCCCAGGGGATGGCCCAGCGCGATGGCACCGCCATTGGGGTTGACGTGGTCGGCATCGTCCGGCAGGCCCAGTTCACGCAGCACGGCCAGGCCCTGGGCCGCGAAGGCCTCGTTCAGCTCGACCACGTCGATCTCGCCGATGCCAAGCTTGAGCCGCTGCAGCAATTTCTGCGAGGCGGGCGCCGGGCCGATCCCCATGACGCGGGGCGGCACGCCGGCCGTGGCGGCGCCCAGGATCCGGGCCCGGGGGTGAGGCCATATTTTACGATCGCCTCGGCCGAGGCGATGATCACGGCCGCGGCCCCGTCATTGACGCCAGATGCATTACCAGCCGTTACACTGCCGCCGTCGCGGAACGGCGTGCCCAGCTTGGCCAGTCCTTCAAGGGTCGTATTACGCCTGGGATGCTCGTCATCCTTGACGACGATCGAGGCCCCCTTCTTGCCGGGCAGCGTGACGGGAACAATCTCGGCAGCAAAACGGCCGGATTCGATCGCGGCCACGGCGCGCTGCTGTGACCGCAAGGCAAAGACGTCCTGATCGGCACGGTTGACCTGGTAATCGGCCGCGACATTCTCGGCCGTCTCGGGCATCGAATCGATGCCGTACTGGCGTTGCAGCAGCTTGTTGACGAAGCGCCAGCCGATGGTGGTGTCATAGACCGCGTTGTCGCGGGAAAACGCGCTGGCAGCCTTGGGCATCACGAAGGGTGCCCGGCTCATGCTCTCGACCCCGCCGGCGACGAAGAGTTCGCCGTCCCCGGCCTTCACCGCCCGCGCGGCCATGGCAATCGCATCGAGGCCCGAACCGCACAATCGGTTGACCGTGGTGCCCGAGACCTTCTCGCCCAGGCCGCCCAGCAGGACGGCCATGCGCGCCACATTGCGGTTGTCTTCGCCCGCCTGGTTGGCGCAGCCCAGGATGACATCGTCGACCGCGTCCCAGTCGACGCGGGGATTGCGTTCGACCAGGGCCTTGAGCGGCAGGGCTGCCAGGTCATCTGCCCGCACCCCGGACAGGGCACCGGCATAGCGGCCGATCGGGGTACGAATACCGTCGCAGAGAAAGGCATCAGTCATGGCGGCGATCAACTTTCTGGCAGAACACTGGATTTCAGGGCAGCGGACTGGCCGCGAAAACTCGCCACCGTCCGGCCGTCGCCGGCAGTGACGGACACGTCGTAAATGCCATTGCGCCCGGCCGAGGCGATTTCCGTCGCCGTCGCGACGAGGCGTTCGCCCAGGCGCGCCGGCGTCAGGTAGGTAATCGTGCAGCTTTGCCCTACGGTCGCGACATTGCGGGCATTGCAGGCAAAGGCGAAGGCGCTGTCGGCCAGGGTGAAGATCATCCCGCCGTGAACGGTGCCGTGGCCGTTGACCATCCGCTCGCCCGCCACCATCGCGACCACGGCCCGGCCCGGGCCCATGGCCTCGATCTCCAGGCCCAGGGACTGCGAGGCCGCATCCTGTGCCAGCATCGCCTGGGCGCAGGCCCAGGCCAGGGCCGTCGGCTCCACGGCTAGCGGCCCTGGAACCGGGCCGGGCGCTTGTTCAGGAAGGCATTGACGCCTTCGCGATAGTCCGCCGTCCGGCCCAGGCGCTGCTGCTCGTCGCGTTCAAGATCCAACTGTTCGTCGAGCGTATTGGTCGAGGACACCAGCAAGGCCTGCTTGATCGCCGCCAGGGCCGCGGTGGGCTGCTTCGCCAGGTGGCGGCCCAGGGTTGCCGCTTCGTCCAGCAACTTGTCGTCGTCGACCACTTTCCAGATCAGGCCCCAGGCCAGGGCGGTTTCCGCCGGCAGCACGTCGCCCAGCAGGGCGAGGCCGGCAGCGCGGGCCTGGCCCACCAGCCGCGGCAAGATCCAGGTGCCGCCGCAATCGGGCAGCAGCCCGACCCGGCAGAAGGCTTGCGAGAACTTGGCCGAGCGCCCTGCGATCACGATATCCGCCGCCAGCGCGATATTGGCCCCCGCCCCCGCCGCGATCCCATTGACCGCGGCAATGATGGGCAGGGGCAGCCGGCGCAACCGGCGCAGCAGGGGATTGTAATAGGTGCTGATGGTCGCCCCCAGGTCCGGCGGCGCCTCGCCCGGGGCGGTCGCCCGGTCGGACAGATCCTGGCCCGCGCAAAAGCCGCGGCCCGCACCGGTCAGGACCACGCTGCGGATCGTGGCGTCGCCTTCGATCGTATCGAGGTGAGCGGCCAGGACCTCGTGCATCGCGACATTGAAGGAATTGATCTTGTCGGGGCGGTTCAGGGTCAGCGTAGCCACGCCATCTGCCCTGTCCAACAGGACCGGTTGCTCTTGCGCCATGATCGTTCCCTCCCCAGGGATTTTAGTGTTGATGATCGAAGTCGACGACGACGCGGTCACCGGCCGGGTAGCTCTGACAGGTCAGGATGTAACCCCTGGCGATTTCATAGTCTTCCAGCCCGAAGTGGACATCCATGTCGACCTCGCCTTCGACGACATGGGCACGGCAGGTCGAACAGACCCCGCCCTTGCACGAATAGGGCAGCTCGACCCCCTGGCGCAGGGCCGCGTCGAGGATGGTCTCCCCTCCCCTGTCGATTTCAAATTCCCGCGCGCGGCCGTCAATGATCGCCGTCGCGTGAATGCCCGGGCCGGCTTGCACGGGGCGCGGGGCGCGCACCGGCTGGTCCGTCCCGAACAGTTCCGCCTTGATGCTGGTGCGCGGGATGCCGTGTTCTTCCAACACGGTCAATACCGAGCGGGTCATCGCCTCGGGACCGCAGACGAAGACCCCGTCCACATCGCCCACCGGGATCCAGCGGGCAAACAGCTCGGCACATTTGTCGGCGTCGATGCGGCCGTTGAACAGGTCGATGTCCTGCTGCTCCCGGCTCATGATGTAGATCAGGTTGAGTCGCTCCAGGTAGAGATCCTTGAGATCGCCGAGTTCCTGGCCGAACAGCACGCTGGAAGAGGAACGGTTGCCATAGACCAGTGTGAAGCGGCTGCCCGGCTCGGCAGCCAGCGTGGTCTTCATGATCGACAGAATCGGCGTGATGCCGCTGCCGGCCGCGAGAGCCAGATAGTGCCGCCGGGCAGCCGGCTCCAGGGGCATGTGGAAACGGCCCTCGGGCGGTGCCACATCAAGAAAAGCACCCGGCTTGAGCATTTCCTGCGCCCAGCTCGAAAACACGCCGTCGGCCACGCGCTTGATGGCGACCCGCAGCTGGCTGTCCTGCACGCCGGAGCAGATCGAATAGCTGCGCCGAACCCCCTCGCCGCCGATGGTGGTTCGCAGCGTCAAATACTGACCCTGAATGAACCGGTAGTCGGCGGCCAGCCCCTCCGGCACGTCGAAGGTGACAACGACCGCATCCCGCGTTTCCCGCTGGATGTCCTTGACCTTCAGTTGGTGGAACTGGCTCATCTTGTTCTCAATGACATTTGAAGTGGTCGAAGGGTTCCAGGCAGGCCTCGCAACGATAGAGCGCCTTGCAGGGCGTCGAGCCGAACCGGCTGAGCAAGGCTGTCCTGGACGAGCCGCAGCGCGGGCAGGCGATCGCCGGGGGCAACGGGCAGCCCACCGCGCTCGGCGGTGCAATGCCGTAGTGCAGCAGGGCTTCGCGACCGCGTGGGGTCAGCCAGTCCGTGGTCCAGGCCGGGGCCAGGCTGGTCTCGACCGACACTTGGTCGACGCCATGGCTGACCAGGGCCTCGCGCACATCGCGGGCGATCACCTCGGTGGCCGGACAGCCGGAATAGGTCGGCGTGATCGTCACTTTGATCGTCTCGCCCCTGGTTTCGACGGCGCGGACAATGCCAAGATCGACGACGGACACGACCGGAATTTCCGGGTCCATCACCTCGTCCAGCCATTGCCAGACCTGCGCTGTCGACACCGCGGTCACCAGCGTGCTCCCGGGAAACTACGCGGGATGTGCTGCATCTCGGCCAGGAGATAGCCCATGTGCTCGCTGTGTTCGCCGCGCCGACCGCCGCTGCGCATCCAGGCATCGGCCGGGACGGGCAAGGTCGCCTTGGCGAGAACCGCGCCTACCGTGCCCTGCCAGGCGGCCCGCAGGCCACGGGGATCGCAGGCGACCCCGGTTGCGGCCAGTTCCAGATCGACCGCATCGGCCTCGAACATCTCGCCCGTGAAGGACCAAAGGCGGCCCAGGGCGCGCTGTATCCGGTCGCGGCTATAGGCCGTGCCGTCCCCTAAGCGAACAATCCAGGCCGAACTGTGCGAGAGGTGATAACGCGCCTCCTTGAGCGACTTGGCGGCGATCGCCGCGATCCGCGGCTCGGTCGAGGCGCACAGGGCGGTCAGCAATTCGTTGTGCCAGGCGTCAAACAGAAACTGGCGCGCCATGGTATCGGCGAAGTCGCCATTGGGCTGCTCGACCAGCAGGAGATTGCGGAATGCCCGCTCGTCGCGCAGGAAGGCCAGGGTGTCTTCGTCACGGCCGGCACCTTCAACCTCGGCCGCCAGCGACAGCCACAGCCGCGCCTGGCCGATCAGGTCCAGCGCGATATTGGCGGTGGCGATGTCTTCTTCCAGCACCGGGCCGTGACCGGTCAGGGCGCCAAGCTGCTGCCCTAGAACCAAGGTATTGTCGCCCAGCCGCAGCAGATATTCGAAAAGTGCCATAATCTGCCCCTACATATGCTTCACGCCATTGGGCAGGTTATAGAAGGTCGGATGGCGATAGACCTTGGAGCGGGCAGGATCGAACAGGGCGTCCTTGTCGCCCGGCTGGCTGGCCACGATGTCGGCGGCCTTCACCACCCAGATGCTCATGCCCTCGTTACGCCGGGTGTAGACGTCGCGGGCATTGCCCAGCGCCATTTCGGCATCGACGGCGCGCAGGCTGCCGACATGCTTGTGGGCCAGGCCATGGCTGCTGCGAATGAACACTTCCCAAAGGGGCCACTCGGTCATCACGCTGCATTCCTCTGCTTCATGGCATGGGCCATGGCCGCCTCGCGCACCCAGGCGCCCTTTTCCCAGGCCTCCACCCGCGTGGCCAGACGTTCACGGTTACAGGGACCGTCACCCTTGACCACCCGGTAGAACTCGTCCCAGTCGATCGGGCCGATCTCGTGGTGGCCGGTTTCCGCATTCAGGGACAGCGCCGGATCGGGAATGGTCAGCCCGATCAGGTCGGCCTGCGGCACCGTCTGGTCGATGAATTTCTGGCGCAGGTCGTCATTGCCGTGGAGCTTGATCTTCCAGGCGGCGGATTGCGCGCCGTGGACGGACTCGCCGTCGGGCGGCCCGAACATCATCACCGCCGGCCACCACCAGCGGTTCAGCGCGTCCTGCGCCATCCGCTTCTGGGCCTGCGTCCCCGCGGCCAGCTTGGCCATGATGTCGAAACCCTGGCGCTGGTGGAAACTCTCCTCCTTGCAGACGCGCACCATGGCGCGGCCATAGGGACCGTAGGAGCAGCGGCACAACGGGATCTGGTTAATGATCGCCGCCCCGTCCACCAGCCAGCCGATGGCGCCGATATCGGCCCAGGTCAGGGTGGGATAGTTGAAGATGCTGGAATACTTGGCCTTGCCGCTGTGCAGCGCCTCGATCAGGTCATCACGCGACACGCCCAGCGTTTCTGCCGCGGCATAGAGGTAGAGACCGTGCCCGCCCTCATCCTGCACCTTGGCCAACAAGGTCGCCTTGCGTTGCAGGGAAGGCGCCCTCGTGATCCAGTTGCCTTCTGGCAGCATGCCGACGATTTCCGAATGGGCGTGCTGGGAAATCTGCCGCACCAGGGTCTTGCGATAGGTCTCGGGCATCCAGTCCTGGGGCTCGATCCGGACGCCGGCATCGATCCGCTCCTGGAAGGCGCGCTCGTCGCCCTCGAGTTCCTGCGCGGTGCGCAACCGCTCGACGCCGGTATCGACCATCTGTGCGTACATGTCAGGCCGCCTTTTCCGTCAGGGCATTGAGGGTCAGCAACTCGTAGGTGGCCACGGTCTCGGCATTCTGGTTGGTCACCTCGACGTCCCAGCGGACCTCGCCATACTGGGCATTGCGCGGCGCCTTCTGCTTCACGGTCAGGCGGACGCTGATCGAGTCGCCGGGCGAAACCGGCTTGAGGAAGCGCAGCGAATCCAGGCCGTAGTTGGCCAGGACCGGGCCCGGCGCCGGTTCGACGAACAGGCCGGCAGCGAAGGACAGGATCAGGTAGCCGTGGGCCACCCGGCCGGGGAAGAAAGGATTGGCCTTGGCCGCCGCCTCGTCCATGTGAGCGTAGAAATTGTCGCCGGTGAAGCCGGCGAAGTGCTCGATATCCTCGAGCGTGATCGTGCGCGAAGCGGTTTGCAGCGTTTCGCCCAGGTCGATGACATCGAAGGCCCGGCGGAATGGATGCTCGTTGGCGGTTACCTGCGCGGCGCCCTTGCTCCAGGCACCGGTCAGCCTGGCCAGCAGATTGGGCGATCCCTGCAGCGCGGTCCGCTGCATATAGGCACCCAGGCCGCGCACCCCGCCCAGTTCCTCGCCGCCACCGGCACGCCCGGGGCCGCCGTGGACCAGCCCTGGCATGGGCGAACCATGCCCGGTCGACTCGCCCGCACTGTCCCGGTCCACCAGGTGCAGGCGGCCGTGGTAGGGGGCGAGGCCGAAAGCCAGCTCGGCGGCGACCTCGACGTCATAGGTATAGATCGAGGCGACCAGACTGCCCTCGCCACGCCGGGCCAATTCGACCGCGTGGTCCAGGCCGCCATAGCCGATGATGGTGGCGGCGGGCCCGAAGGCTTCCACACTGTGGATCGCCGCCGCCTGGTCAGGACGGGTGGCGCGCAACAGCACCGGGCCGAGGTAACCGCCCTTGGCAGCATCGGCCCCCACCGGCGAGATCGCCTCGGGGTTGCCGAAAACACGCTCGGTCTCCGGCGCCAGTTCCGCCAGCCGTTCCAGCACGTCCAGGCGCTGGCGCAGGCTGACCAGCGGCCCCATGGTCACCCCGTCCGCGCGCGGATCGCCGACGACGACCCGGGCCAGTTTCTCCGACAGGGCCTGGCCGGTCGCCTCGACCAGGGCATCGGGCACCAGGATGCGCCGCACGGCCGTGCACTTCTGGCCGGCCTTGACGGTCATCTCGCGCGCAACCTCTTTCACGAAGAGATCGAATTCAGGGGTTCCAGGCTGGGCATCGGGGCCCAGCACCGCGGCGTTGAGCGAATCCCGCTCGGCCACGAAGCGGGTGGCATTGACCGACACCGCGGGGTGGTCCCGCAGCAGCCGCGAGGTCCCGATCGAACCGGTGAACGAGACCACGTCCTGGCCGGTCACATGATCCAGCAGATCGCCCAGGTTGCCGCAGATCAGTTGGACCGCCCCTTCCGGCAGGATGCCAGCGGCGACAATCAGGCGGAACATGGCGTGGGTGAGATAGGCCGTCTGGGTGGCCGGCTTGACGATACAGGGCACGCCCGCCAGCAGGGCGGGAGCGAGTTTTTCCAGCATGCCCCAGCAGGGGAAATTATAGGCGTTAACATGGACAGCGATGCCGTTCAGGCTGGTCAGGACATGGCGCCCGATGAAGCTGCCCCCTTGGACAGGGACACCGGCGCCCGTCGATCAGGATGCGGTCATTGGGCAGCTCGCGCCGGCCGAAACTGGAATAGGCAAAGAGCGTGGCGATACCGCCATCGATATCGATCTGCGCGTCACGCTTCGTCGCACCCGTATGGAACGACAGGTCGTAGAGCGAAGCCTTGTGCTCGGTCAGATACTGGGCAGGCGTTTCAGCAGATCCGCGCGCTGATGGAAGGTCAGCTTGCGCAGCGTCGGGCCGCCCGACCTTGCGTGCGTGCTTGG